>JBIJDP010000442.1:0-3325 GCA_044344065.1 Opitutaceae bacterium | reverse complement strand
CCCCGAGTTCGCCGCTGCGCAGCCGGTCGAGTCGCCGTTCCACCAGGTTCATCAGGGCCTCATTGTAGATCCTTTTGTAACCGGCCGCGTCGAGCACTTCGCCGGCCGGCACCAGACCGGCGGCGCGCACCATTTGCGAAAGCCCGTGCATCTGGAGGAGGGTCTGGATGCCAGTGGTCTTGTCGATGAACTCGCGGACCTGCTGGAGGATCCGGACATGGACTGCCGGGTCGGCCCTCGGGTCCGTGCGACCGAAAATCGCGCGCATCATGACCGGCTCCATGATCTGTTCCCAGCCGTGCCGGAGCGTGGAGATCGTGCCGTCATGATCGAAGATCGCATAACGGATCGTGAGATCCGGCGGCAGCGGCGAGACCAGCTCGATGGCTGTACCCGGCGCGTGGACCGCGCGCTGCACGTCGGCGGCAAGTTCGGCCTGAAATACGAGGTCGGGGTCCTGGCCGCGCGCAAGCATCTCGTCCGGAGTGGCTTGGTTGGGCGGGCTTTGGCGTTCGGTAGTCATGTGGCGGTGGAGGCACGTGCCGGCCGTCACCAGGACGCAGCCCGCGCGTTTTCATCTCTGAAGCCAATCGGTCGCGTGCGCTAATACAAAAAGCGGCGGCCGGGAAAAATCTGGATGATATTTCAGCCATGCCCCTGCCAACTGTAGGAGCGGCTTTCTGCCGCGCGGTTGCATGTTCAATCGCGGCGTAAAGCCGCTCCTGCAGTTACCCTACCCTACTTTTTCTGCGGGTCCTTCACCTCTGCTGGACTCTCGACCTGTTCGCCGTGGGCGAGTGCGCCAAGCTGACCGGCGAGTTTCACCGCGGCGGGGCCGTTCACATTCGCGAGAACCACGACGGTGATGCGCGACTCCGGGTAATAGTTCATTTGCGTGTTAAACCCCTCGAGCCCGCCCCCGTGTTCGATGGTCTTCCGCCCCGGCACCGTCCGGATGACCAGGCCAAAGCCATAGTCGCCCTTGCCGGGCGTGGTCATCTTTTCCCGCGACGCGGCCGCGAGCAACCGGCCGCCCATCAGGGCTTCTGTCCAATGCAGGAGGTCGTGCGTGGTCGAGTACAGCGCCCCCGCCGCATGCGGCACCTCCATATTGATGTAGGGGGCGTTCCGGAGCTGGCCGTTGGCCAGCATATACCCGGAGGCCCGGCGCGGGATGACCGCGGTATTCGAATCCGGGTCGGTGTCGGCCAATCCGAGCGGCCCGAGAATTTGTTCGTGCACAAAGGCCCCATACTTTTGCCCGGCCACCAATTCGATGACATGGCCGAGCATGAGATAGCCGGAATTGCTGTAGCGGTATTTTTCACCCGGTGCGAATTCCAGCGGCTGTTCGCGGAGGCGCTTCAATTCTTTCTCCAATTCCAAGGGCGAGCGCCGGAGGATTTCATAGTCGGGCCATGAGTCGAAAGCCGGGATGCCCGAGGTGTGGTTAAGCAGGTGCCGCAACGTGATCGGCTGCCAGGCGGCCGGCAGGTCCGGAATGAACCTGGACAACGGGTCATCGGTGCTGAGCCGGCCCCTTTCTTCCAGAAACAGGATTGCCGCGGCGGTGAACTGCTTGGTGATGGATCCGATGCGGAACCGCGTCTCGGGTGTGTTGGGCACCTGCCATTCGACGTTCGCCATGCCATAGCCCCGGTCGAAGAGGATCTTGCCATCCTTGGCGACCAGTACCGCCCCCATGAAACGGTTGCCCGCCGCCTGGGCCCTGACCACCTCGTCCATTCGTTGCGGGTCCTGGGCAAAACCGGCCGCCACGGACACGAGAAATAGCACACATAATCTGCACATGGTCCCGGGATGCTAGGACGTGGTCCCGGTCAGGCGAGCGGCAACAGTCCGCAGATTTTGCGGGCCCGCACCACTCGAGCGCCGGCCGGTCTGGCGGCTACGGAGCGCAACTGGCGAGATAGGCAACCAGCGCGATCATGTCCTGCTCGGTCAGATTGGCCACAACCGGCTTCATGAGTTCAGAGGCTCCGCCTGACCGGCGGCCGGCCTGGATGTCGTAAAGCTGGCGCATCAGATAGCCCGGAGCCCGGCCGGCCAGCCGCGGCACATCGGCCATGCCCTTCAACTCCGGACCATGGCACGCGGCACAAGGCAGAGTTTTGCCAGCACCGCCGGTGGCGACGAGTTCCCCACCCCGCCGGATGCTGCCCACCGGGACATAGGCGACATAGGTGGTGCGCGAATCGCGATTCTCGAAGCGCGCAAAGTCCTCGGGCATCTCGACGATGCGGTCACCGAGGGGCTCGGTGCCGCCACCGGGCGCGAGCGTGAGCGTCCAGCCGGCCACGATCGTTTTCGGAACGTGCGCTGCCTCGACGACCCTGACAAAGGACAAGGGCTTGAGCGCCGAGAAATAGGCCGCGGCCGCCTCGATCTCGGCTTCGGTCACGGCTTTCGCCAGGGCGATCATGAAGTTCTGGGGCAATCTTGCCGGCTCGGCGCCCTGACGTGCTCCTATCCGAAAGGCAGTCATCTGCTGCCTGATGTAGGCAGGGGGCAGGCCGGCCAGGCTGGTGTTTTCCGGTCTGCCGGCACCATTGGGCAGGTGACAGTATCCGCAGGCGAACACAGCCGGCTCCCGGCTTTTCGCCACAATGTCCGGCATGGGGGGGTGTTCATCGGGATGCCAGTCCGGAACCTGTACGGTGATGGCCGCGATCTGGGCCCGGGTGAAAACCACCGGGCTGTCCGGCACACGTTGCGGACGTTCATCATCCGGGACGGGCACGCCGCGGGGAGGATTGACCGGATAGGCCCAAGCCGGAGGCCCCGACGCAAAGCTGGTGCCACAGGCCACAAACAACAGGATGACGCAGGCCAGTCTCCGCGGGATGCGTTTCATGCCGGCCGTGTCCATGCGCGATGGCGTCGGTTCCGCACACCCGGCTCCATCTGACTTCCTTCTGGCGGCCCTGGTAGTTTGATCATTTTCCAGGGGCACCGTCACGCTCAAGCGGACTGGACCGGGACGTGCGCGGCTTGCCGCAAAACCTCGGCCTTGGCGATGCGGCGTGCAGCGGCGATCGCGTTGAGGCGAACCACTTCCGCCTGCGTCAGGGCCGTGTGCCGTTCCGTGCCGTCGCGATCGGTCCACTTCACCAGATGCGGTCGCTGACGCGAGGACTTGACCAGATTCCGCAGGAACTGCGCCTCGTCCTCAAGCGGCTGGGCGGCGGGACGCAGGGCGGGCGCCGTCATTTCTTGCCACCCGTTTTCTTCAGCGAAGTCGCCGGCGTCTTTTTGAATTTGTGCAGGGGATTCTGCTTTTGCTGAAAGCGCTGGCTGGCCTTGA
>JBIJDP010000440.1:0-3327 GCA_044344065.1 Opitutaceae bacterium | reverse complement strand
ACTGCTGTGCTTGTTCGGTTCCAAATTTGCACCGAGTTTTTCAGAGGCTCCTTAAGAGTTAAGCGTTGAACGTTGGATTGCAGGGGGTGCGGAAACCCGCCGCCCCCGCCTACGGCTTCGCCGGCTCGGACTTCTCGGCGGCGGGGGCCGCCTCGGCGTTGCTGGACTGGACGTCGCGCACGACGCGGCGGACGTCGAAGAAGCTCACATAGATGATCATCGAGAACAGCAGCACGACGAAGGTGCTCTGCGCCGCCATGATGAAGTTGGCCGGGAGGGCGCGGCCGCGGAGCCGGGCGATGGTCGCGAACAGCATCTGGCCGCCGTCGAGGACGGGAATCGGCAGGAGGTTGAAGATGGCGAGGTTGATGTTCACGAGGATGGTGAACATGAGCACGGCGCGAATGCCGGCCTCGGCGGCGCTGTGGAAAATGCGGACGATGCCGACCGGCCCGGCGACCTTGGAGAGGCCGATGTCGGACTGGGGGTTGACGAGGCTCGCCAGGGTGCGGAAGGTCATCACGACGTGGTCGGTGATCTGGTCGAGGGGCGTCGGGTGGATGAGCTTGAAGCCGGTGGTGAGCGCGAGCCCGAGGGAGGTGCCGGGCTTGGCCTGGGGCCGGGCGGGGATGGTGAGGGCGATTTCCTTCCCGGCGCGCTTGAGGAGGACGGCAACGGGTTCGGCGACAGTCGCGGCAATGATTTCCTGGTAGGTCGCCACGCTCAGGATGCGGGTGCCGTTCAGGCTGATGATCTCGTCGTCCGTCCTGAAACCCGCCTGCTCGGCAAGCGAACCCGCTGTGACCGAATGCACGAGCAGTTCGTAGCCGGGGGCGATGCCCACGCGGCGGAATTTTTCATCGCCGGAGAGGATCGGGTAGATGGCGACGTCCTCCAGGCGGCCGTCGCGCTCGATGGTGAAGACGGCCATGGGCCGGCCGTTGGCCGTGCGGCCGGAACCGGTGATGAGGGTCTGCATCAGGTCGGTCCATTCGTTGACCGCGATGCCGTCGATCTGGCGGACAATGTCACCGATGCGCAGGCCGGCCTCGAAGGCGGGGCTGGGGACCTTGGCCCCGTCGGGCAGGTCGAGAGTGGAGCTGACATACCCGATGCGGGTGGTCGCCATCTCGCTGCTCATGGGCTGGCCGATGAACCAGATGATGCCGGCGAGGGCCAGGGCGAAGAGGACGTTGCAGGCCGCGCCCGCCACAAACACCAGCATCTTGGTCGAGTAGCTGATGGGCGGGAGTTTTTCCACGTCCACGTCGCTGTCGCCCTCGATACCGCGCAGGTCGGCGAGCTGGGGCAGGGCGACATAGCCGCCGAGCGGGAGCCAGGAGACGCGGTATTCAACCCCGTCCTTGCCCTGCCACGAGAAGATCTTGGGGCCGAAGCCGATGGAAAAGCGCTCCACGTGCACGCCGCGGCGGCGGGCGGCGAGGAAGTGGCCCAGTTCGTGGACGAAGATCGACCCGCCGAAGAAGAGGACGACCAGGAAGATCGACCAGGCGTTCGAGAGCAGGGTTTGAAGGAGATCGGAAGACACGGAGGTGAGAATTTAACCGCGAGTGGACGCTAATGGGCGCGAATTACCAATCCATTACAACAGGAGGTAGCAGAGGAAACGGAGAACGGGTTGTCCAAATCTCCGTGTTCTCTGTTCTCTCCTGTAAATGGCTGGTTCATAATCGCGTTCATTCGCGGTGATAAGTATGCAGTTTAAAGGTGGCTGGTGGCATGGCGGCGGGCGTCGTCGTCGATGGCGAGGACTTCCGCGAGGTCGGCGGGTTCCCGCGGATTTTGGTGCTGCAGTGTCTTATCCACGACCTGCGGAATCGCAAGGAAGGGGATGCGGCCGGCCAGGAAGGCGGCGACGGCGACCTCGTTGGCGGCGTTGTAGATGGCCGGGGCGCTGCCGCCGGCCACCATGGCCTGCCGCGCGAGGCGAAGCATGGGGAAGCGGTCCTCGTCCACGGGCCGGAATTCCAGCGAGAGCAGCTTCGTGAAATCCAGGGGGGCCTCGACGCCCGGCGCGCGCTCGGGGTACAGCAGGGCATGCTGGATGGGGAACGTCATCGACGGCGGGCAGAGCTGGGCAAGCATGGCGCCGTCGTTGAACTCGACCAGGCAGTGCACGATGCTCTGCGGGTGCAGGACGGCCTGGCACTGGTCGGGGCGAAGATTGAACAGGCACTGGGCCTCGATGAGCTCGAGCCCCTTGTTGGCGAGCGTGGCGGAATCGACCGTGATCTTCGGACCCATCGCCCAGTTCGGATGCTTGATGGCGTCGGCCGGGGTGACGTGGGCGAGCCGCTCCGCCGGCCAGTCCCGGAAGGCGCCGCCGCTGGCGGTCAGCACCACGCGACGCACGCCGGCTTGCGGGTGGCCCTCGATGCATTGGAAGACCGCGTTGTGCTCGCTGTCCACGGGCAGGAGCCTCACGCGGTGCTTTTTCGCCGCGGCCATGATGAACTTGCCGGCGAGGACCAGGATTTCCTTCGAGGCCAGGGCGAGGTCCTTGCCCGCGGTGATGGCGGCGAGGGCGGGCTCGAGCCCGGTGGTGCCGACGACCGCCACCAATACGGTGTCGGCCGCGGGCAGCCGGGCCAGTTCGACCAGGCCGGGCAGGCCGGAGTGAAAGGTCGTGTCCGGGGCGAAGCGCCCGGAGGCCCTGGCGGCGGCGCAGGCGGCGGCGTCGAAGAGGCCGACGTGCGGCACGCGGTGTTCGCGGGCGATCTCCGCGAGCTTTTCCCAGCCGGAGCGGGCGGCGATGCCCGCCAGTTCAAGCTTGTCCGGGTGGGCGGCGACCACCCGCAGCGTGTTTTCCCCGATGGAGCCGGTGGCGCCCAGGAGGACGACGCGTTTTTTGGTGATGGGTTTGGGCATGGTCGCGGGCTTCGTGGCCGTCAGCCGGAGCGGACCGGCAGTTGAACGGGTCCGATCACGGGCGCGGAAGGGATTGCTAGGCAAGCCCGAAGAGGAAGAAGCCGAGCGGGGCGGTGAGGATGAGGCTGTCGCTCACGTCGAAGATGCCGCCGATGCCGGGGATGAGGCCGCCCGAGTCCTTGATGGTGGCGCGGCGCTTGATGATGGACTCGATGAGGTCGGACACGATGGCGACCATGGCGATCGGGGCGCCGATGAGGGCGCCGCCGAGCGGGGTCATGTGGCCGGGCATGTGGTCGGCCCAAAGCCAGGAGAGCAGCGCGCCAATGCCCATTGAAACCACGATGCCGCCGACGGCCCCCTCCCAGGTTTTCTTGGGACTGATCTGCGGGGCCATGTGGTGGCGGCCGATGGCGAGACCGGTCAGCAGGGCGCCGA
>JBIJDP010000441.1:0-3327 GCA_044344065.1 Opitutaceae bacterium | reverse complement strand
ATAGGAAATAAATTTTTCCAGCTTCTGGAAAAATTTTAAGTTCAAAAAAATCATAGGAGAAATATAAATGCCAAGACATTATTCGATCGAAAACCGAGTCTGCCTCAACGGCTGGTGGGATTTTCAGCCGGTCACTGATAACGCGGCAACAGCCAGCACCGTGCCCGCTGAAGGCTGGAACAAAGCGCAATATCTGGTGCCGTCATTCTGGACCAAAGTCGTCGACGGGGTGCGGCAGAAGGGGGAGAAATATTTCACCGACCGGAAAGGGCTGTTCCAGACGCCCGGAGCGATAAACAAAGACACGGAATTTCTTTTCGACGCATTTGGTTATCCAGTTGACTGGACACTGACGCGACGCGCCTGGGCAAGACGTACCGTGGAACTGTCCGAGCTGACTGCAGGTCTGCGTTATTTCCTGGAATTCGAGGCGGTGGAACCGAAGCCGACGCTGTTTGTAAACGGAAAGAAAATCCGCAACCACATTCATCCGACCCTGCCGCTGGTGGCGGATGTTACCGATTCCCTGCGTGCCGGCACCAACGAGATCGCGCTGTTCATAGACGATTACGAGCGGGACGAAAACGGCCGCATCAAAGTGCCGATTGGCAGTTGGAATGTGGAACGGCACTGCGGTATCTGGCAGGACGTGCATCTGGTGAAACGCGGTGCTGTCCGGGTAGAGGATGTGACAGTCCGCCCGTCAGTCCGTGAAAAAAAACTGGAAATAATCTGGGAGCTGGCGAATGCTACCGGAGTGGAATGCACGGTGGAGATCTGCCCGTCTGTGCATGAGTGGGAACGGACATCGCGCAAAGCTGCCGCATCTGTCGCTTTGGCCTTGCAGCCTTTCACTGTTACCGTTCCGGCAAATGAAAAAGTGACGCACACCATGCAAGCGCCGTGGACAAATGCCAGGCTCTGGCAACCGGAAAACCCAGTTTTGTATGTGTTGAAAACTGCCCTGTCAGGACAGGAAACACACTGTGAACGCTTCGGCTTCCGCGAAGTCTGGCTTGACGGCGGTGACTTGATGCTCAACGGCTACCCGCTGCACCTTTTTTCCGACTGGGGACACAAGGCCACGCCATATTGTTTTACTGAAAGCTGGATTCGCCAGTGGTTCGGCATGATTCGCGATGCCAACATGAACCATTCGCGCCTGCATACCCATCCGCATCCGCAGCTGATCATGGATCTGGCCGACGAGGAAGGCATGCTGATCACCGGCGAAACCGGCATTCACGGTTCCGGCGGCGCACTCGCGGCGGATTCGCCAGAGTTCTGGGACTCGGCGCGCGACCACATCCGCCGCTTCGTGAAGCGCGACAAGAACCATCCCTGCGTCATCATGTGGAGCGTCGAGAACGAAGCCCGCTGGAATCCGCACACCACACGCCAGCTTGAAGATACGCTGCCGCAGTTGCGCAAACTGTTCAACGAGCTCGATCCGACCCGCACCGCCTATCATGAAGGCGACAGTTCTTTGTGGAACGAGTCCGAGCAGGATGTCATCAGCCGTCACTATTACAAAGCCTGTGCCGGTACCGGCTGGTGGAAACGTGAACGGCCGCTGCACAGCGGCGAGATGTCGCTCTATCACTACGCCGGCCCCAACAACACCGCGCATCTGGGCGGCGACCAGACCTGGGCATCATTCCGCGCCATTGACGAGGCGGCGGCCCGCGACACCGCGCTGATAATCGAAGCCGGCCGTACTCTGGGCGTCTGCTGTTACGGCCCATGGAATCTGTCCTGTCTGGAAAACCTGCGCATGGAAACCGAATTTGTGCGCCTCGGTTATTCCGATTACACCACGCCGGGCGTAAAACCTCTGCAGGTGCCGCCGCACTCCAGCGAGTTCTCCTTCTGGAAACCGGATGCGAAAGGCTATACGCCGAACTGGAGCTTTGCCATTCAGAAAGATGCCTTCCGTCCGTTCGCGGTCATTGACCTCAGCCAGCGCAGCGGATACTTCACCGACAACAAATTGAGCCGCCGGCTTTTCGCCGTGAACGACACGGCGACGCCAGTAAGAGGATTGCTTTGCGGCACGCTAGTGGATACCGTCTCCGGCAAAGTCGTTTCCCAAGTCGAGAAGGAATTTGCAATCGAGCGCGGCCATGTGGCTGAACTCGAAGTGAATCTGGAACTGGCGACCGTGCCTCCAGGCGAATATCGCTGGCGCGGCCAGTTCACTGTGGCCGATACCGGTGCCGTCCTTGACGCCTGGGAACGTCCGATCCGCATTGACTGCCGTGTCCGTGAAGCGATGCCGGTTGGCCGGATCGCGGTGTTCGGTCCAGGCAGCTTGAAGACCGCGTTGAAATACATGGGAGCTGAAACCGTATATATCCAGTCTCTGGACAAACTCGCGCAGGAAAGATTCGATCTTCTGATTATGGAGAAGAACACTGTGTTGGCGGGCTCAACACAGAACTGTCAAATTCAGTCTTTCTGCCAAGGCGGCGGACGCGTGCTGGTGATGGAACAGGAAGTTTCGATATTCAATGCGCTGTCGCTGGAGGACAAACCGTTGCAGGCGCAGTTCTTCCGCGCACCCAAGCATCCGGCGCTGAGCGGACTCCGCGAAAACGAACTGACCTTCTGGGGCGATTCCCCATATCCGGAACAGGGCGGTGACGCCTTTGTCGTCAGCCGCGCCTACCGCAAAGACGACGGGAAGCACACGTTATTCATCCTAGACGGCGACGAAGGCAGCTTTGGAAATGGCGGACTGGCTTATGCCGGCCTGGTCGAAATCCGCGAAGGAACTGGCTTGCTCCTCTCCTGCCAGCTCAATGTCACAACAAAAATCAACAGCATTCCGGCGGCGGCGAAGCTGCTCGGGAACATGCTGCGGCATTTGCTGCGCTACCGTGCGGCCGTTTCAGATGCGCCTTTGCAGGCGGACGGCGCGGCACTGGCCCCGGAAAAAATTGCGGAATTCGCAAATCTGGCCCGTAGCGGGCGCAGCGTCATCATCAGCAACGCCACCGGCAAAGTGCTCTCAGCATTTGCCCGCGAACTCGGTGTCGAACTTAAGCTGGCGGAATTTGGGGAGCCGGTTTACCAGACGGTGCGGGTTGCGGACGATCCGCTGCTGGCCGGGGTTTCAAACGAGGACACCTGCGGCATTGAAACCTGGACCTATTGCCCGAAAGAAAATCAGAACTGCGCGATTGGCAGCCGCTTCCTGCAGCCGCTGCCGGGTTTGGAGCCTCTGCTCGAAACTCCGACCGAAAGCGTCCTGAAAGAATTTTTCACCCTCGGCGGTCGAGCGGAACCGTTGCGCGCCCATACCATGTCGCGTTTCCTATATGCGGA
>JBIJDP010000437.1:0-3343 GCA_044344065.1 Opitutaceae bacterium | reverse complement strand
GGACGGCATCCCACGCCAGCCCGGGCGGGAGTTTCTGATGACCTTCGCGGGACCGGCGGTGAACTTCGTTTTGGTCGCCCTGCTCTGGCCCGTCCTGCACCTGCTGCCCAACGTGATCTCGCTCTATTCCTGGCAAGGGCTGATCTACCAGCTTTTTGTGGCCAATATCGTGATGGGCTGCTTCAACCTCGTGCCGGTTTTCCCCATGGATGGCGGCCGGATTTTCCGGGCCCTCCTCGCCACCCGCCTGAACTACCTGCGGGCGACCTGGTGGGCGGCCACGGTGGGCAAGAGCCTGTCAATTGTCGGCATGCTCCTGATGTTTTTCTATTTCGAGCACTACCTCGGCGCCCTGCTCTTCCTGTTCATCTTCATGGCCGGCGATGCGGAATACCAGGCCGTGCGGCGCCGGGAAATGGAAGACGCGCACTGGCGCATGGTGCTGGCCCGGATCTACGGCCGGCCGCCGGCCGAGCCGCCCGTGCTGGAGCGTTGAGAGACTGGGAGCATCTAATGACGACGGCAATGGAAAGAATACGCCGGCAGATACTCCGCGCTGGCCGGTGGATAGGGACGAAATTGAAGGATGCATGCGTGGCGTTTGATAGGTAGACTCACCCGACCGGGAAAATAGTCCCAACAATCTCCCGGACACCTGGCAAGGTGGATGCCAGTTGTAGGCCGGTGTCGCCGAACCCCGCCTTGTTTAGTTTCCCGCTAGATTCCAATCTTTCTCGTTCTCTTATTCTTTCTCCTGCCTTGAGGTTTTTGCGGTTGATTGCGACCAAGGGCGGTCGCGTTCCCATGGAGGGGTTCGGAGATCCCGGCATGCACCCTCAAGCGGACTGCATCTCCTCTGCCCTGCCTTGCCCTGGCACAATATCACCGAGCCGACCGCATTCCGTTCCACCTGCACCCCGTAATGGGACTCGAGCACGTGTACAAAGCCTGGGGCACTATCCAACCTATGAACTCCGGTGAGCAGCAATGTGCCTAGCGATTTGCTGGCAATGACCGCTTGCACGCGCTTCTCCCGGTTCAGCACCGCCACGGCCTCCGCCTCCACGCCGCTCAGCGGCTGGACTTAATCCGCAAACCGACGACTGGGTTCTATTCGGGGCAGATGCAAGGGGTGCGGTGAGGGGCCGTCGCATCACTGCAGCCCGTTCCGATTTGCTGTCCAGCCATGTTCAGCCGGGACGCTGCCCGGCGGTGGCCGCGAATCAAAGGCCGCCCGGACGGTTGGACTTGGGCCGCGCCACCGCGCCCTTGGGCGGCACCACGGCCTGCGCCAGTTCGGCCACCATCGCCTCAGCCCGCGCCTCGTCCACCTCGACCCGCAACGGAAAACGCACCTTGCCTTCGCGCAGCACCAATTCGCACCAGGCGTCCACCAACGCCGAGATCACCGATGAATCCGCCGAGCCGTACATCTCGTGGATCATATCCAGTCGCGCCCGCTGCTCATCCGTAAGTCGCACACCAATGCGCGGTTCCTTCGGTTCGGTGGTTCTTTTCGCCATGACGGTTCCACGGAGACCTTTTTGCGCCAATGTTCAACATTTTGCTTGTCACCCATGTTGCCCATGTTCAACACGTGTAAAATGAATAATATCACACGCAAAGCCAAACCGCGCGTCAGCAGCGTGAAATCCGTGGGATTCCGGGCCGGCCCGGAACTGCGGGCCGAACTCGAAAGGCTGGCCGGGCGGCTCTCACGTCCGGGAGCCCAGATCACAATTTCCGATATCCTGCGGGACGGAGTCACCGCCTTCTGGCCCCAGATCCGGACATACATCCGTGCGCAGTCCCGGACAGGAGTGATCCGGCCCCGTACCTTTGCCTCGACCGTCTCCGCCGGCACCAAGGCGCATCTGCGCGGGCTTACGCTGGCGGATATCCGCTGTGCTCTGTCCGCGGCGCTCTCCGCCAAATCCTCCGCCGCGACCGGGCGGCGAGACCCCTGAGGCCCGCCATGGAAGCAAACATCATTCCCCTGCCCTCATCGCGTCCGCGACCCGCGTGCACCATGACGGCGGCCATCGCCTATCGCGTGATGCGCTTGTACGAGGCGGCGATCGAACTGGGCTTTCGCGCCGAAATGCATGCCTCCACGGGTGCCCATCGCCGTGCGCTGCTGTGCCGGCGCGCGGTCTCCCGGCTGCGCCGCCTGGCGTTCAGTTGCCTGCTGTCCAATCTGTCCAAGGACGAACTGCCTCGGTTCAGCGAGCAGCTATACCGCGGCCAGACCTCGCCGACACCCTTGTGGCAGCTCTGTCTGTGATGGCGACGAAGGGCCGGTGCTGAGGTGGGTTAAAAGACTGGAGGAGCGGCTTTACGCCGCGATGTTGCGCTCACGATCGCGGCATAAAGCCGCTCCTACAGTTGCCTACGAACACCTGTGCCTTTTAAGCCCGGTCCATCCCTGCGTTTTCTCCGTGTGCCTCCGGGGTTTCTATGGTCAGGATGTCGGTTCGCGCCCGTCTCATCGCCCAACCATGGAATACCGCCCCCTCGGCCGCACCGGTCTCAAAGTCTCCGCCCTGAGCCTCGGCGGCTCCTCCTTTGGTGCCATCTTCCGCGCGACCGACGACCAGGAATCGGTCCGCACCGTCCACACCGCCCTGGACCTGGGGATCAACTTCATAGACGTCTCCCCGGGCTACGGCCGCGCTGAGGCCGTGCTGGGCCGCGCCCTGCAGGGCATCGAACGCAGCCGCTACTTCCTCGCCACCAAGGTCGGACAGTATTCCGGCCAGCCGGCGGATTACAGCGCGGCCCGGATCACCCGCAGCCTCGACGACAGCTGCCGCCTGCTGGGAGTGGATTACGTCGACTTGCTGCAGTGCCATGACATCGAGTTCGCCGACCTGAACCAGATCGTGGACGAAACGCTTCCCGCCCTGCTGAAACTGAAACAGGCCGGCCACATCGGACACATCGGCATCACCGGACTTCCGTTGCGGATTTTCCCGGCCGTCATCGACCGCGTCCCACCGGGGACGGTGGAAAGCATTCTCTCATTCTGTCATTACGCGCTGAACGACACCTCGCTCGAATCGCTCCTGCCCTATTGCGCGGAGCGCGGCATTGGCGTGATCAACGCCTCGCCCACGGGCATGGGCTTGCTGACGGAACGCGGCGCCCCCGCCTGGCATCCCGCTCCGCCCGCGATCATCCGAGGCTGCCGGTCAGCGGTGGAATTCTGCCAGGCGCAGGGCGAGGACATCGTGAAGCTCGCCGTGCAATTCTCCGTCAGCCACCCCGGCATCGCGACCACCCTGATCGGCACGGCCAATCCGGACAATATCCGCAAAAACGTCGCCTACGCCGAGGCTCCGCT
>JBIJDP010000435.1:0-3353 GCA_044344065.1 Opitutaceae bacterium | reverse complement strand
TGGTTCCTCTCTTACACTGCTGTGCTTGTTCGGTTCCAAATTTGCACCGAGTTTTTCAGAGGCTCCTTAACTTTTAACGCTCAAGTGGGGGCTACCTCCGTTAACTTGAGCGTTCAGCGTTATAAGTTAAACGTTGAGCGTTGTTCGATTACCGCCGCAGCGATACGCCCTTATAATACCGCATCCACATCGCATCCTCCCGCCAGCCCTGCACGGCGGGATTGAGCAGATAGTTGCGCGCATTGAAATACAACGGGACGACCGGGCACTCCGCGACGAGGCGGGCTTCGGCATCGGCGAGCCGGGCGAGACGATCCGCCGGCGTGGCGACCAGCTCGGCGGCGGCGAGGAGGCGGTCGAAGGACTCGTCGCGCCAGTGCGGGAGATTGGCCGGGGCGGCGCTGTGCAGCTCCTTCAGCAGGTCGGCGGGGTCGGCGACATCCGGGATGGCCGTCATGAATCCGATGTCGTAGTCGCCCTGTTGCAGCGCCGCGAGGTGGACGCGCGCCTCGCGCACGGCGATGCGCACCTCGAGGCCGAGCTGTTTTTTCCACATGGCCTGGATCGCTTCGAGCACGGTGGTCTGGGTCCAGCCGGTGATTTCCAGCCTGGGAAAACCGGCGCCGCCGGCGAACCCGGCCGAGGCCAGCAGCCGGCGGGCTTCGTCTGCATCCTCGGCCAACTGTGCGGTAGGCGCGAAACCGCCGAGGCCGGTCGGGACATAATGGGTGGCGACGGTGAGGCCGCCCTGCAGGACCTGGTTAACCAGCGCGGAGCGGTCGAGGGCGAGGGCCAGGGCGCGGCGGACGCGGATGTCGTTCAGCGGCGGGCGGGTGGTGTTGAAGGTGAGGTAGCGCGTCTCGTGCAGGGGTGAATGCTGCAGGCGGGAGGGCTGCTCGGCCGCATAAGTGGCGAGTTTGCTGTAGGGCACGGCCATGGTGACATCAATCTGACCGGCCCGGAAGGCGCGGTCCTCGGCATCGCCGTTGTCGAACGCGAGGAAGTGAATGCCCTTCAGGCCGATACTGGCGGCGTCCCAGTAATCCACCCGTTTTTGGACGACGATGCGCTGGTTCGGCCGCCACTCGGCAAGGGTGAACGCACCGTTGCCCACATGATGCTCCGGACGTGTCCACGCGCGGCCGTGACGGGTGACCACCCGGGGGTTGACCGGAATCCACGGTCCGCTGGCGGCATAGGCGAGAAATTGGGCCGCAGGGAGGGAGAGGGTCACGATCAGAGTGTGATCATCCGGGGCCTTGAATCCCACCTGGGAAAAATCAGCGACGCGTCCGCGGTAGAAATCCTCCGCGCCTCGGACCAGGAAGAAGAGCGCGACCTTCGGGGCGGCGGTGGCCGGGGTGAGCGCACGGTGATAGGATTCGACAAAGTCACCGGCGGTCACGGGCTCGCCGTTGGACCAGGTGGCGCCGGGCCGCAGGTGGAAAGTGTAGACCTGGCCGTCAGCCGAAATCTCCCAGCTGCTGGCCGCCGCCGGCTGCGGGGCCGTGCCAGCGGCGGAGGGAGTGACCAAACCCTCGCCCAGGGCGCGAATGATAAAGAAGTCGTCGGGCAGGCTGGCGCGCGCCGGATCGAGATCGCCGGGCTCGTTGCGCTGACTGAGTCGGAGGACGGAGGGGTCAGGCGCGGAGGGGCGGGGCGCGCAGCCGGCGACAAAGCCGATCAGCAGGAGTCCGCCCAACGCCAGCAGGCCGGCCCGGAACCGGGATCCGGCTGGCTGACTGCGAGTGGTGCGTTCGGCGGGGCGCATTGGCGAGGAGGATGCGTCGGGTAGCGTGCTGTTTCAACCGGCGTCTGCGAGCCGGGAGTTGAGGCAGTCATGAGTATGCTCTCCTGACGAATGACGCGCAAATGCCGGTCCGCCCTCACTTCGGCTTACCGGGGACGGTTCGCCCTACCTCGAATTTCTGATGCGTGGATTTCTATTCGCCCGCACTGCTGCACTCCGACTCGGCTCATAGGGAGCGACTGAGGATGCCACTGCGCGTAAATTGGTGTGTATACCCTACTTTTTCGCGTCCACTGGCGGATTTTCGGATGTGTTCGCCACCTGAATCGTCTGGCTCGAGGGGATACGAGAAGGTCGACTGCCAATTGTTTGCTTATGCTCTCCGACAAGAAATGCGCAGGTTCTGCCAACCCAGTATGAGCGACTTGTCCGGATTTGCGTATGATGCTGACAACCAAATTGCCCATGAACCTCTTGCTCGACATCACTCTCGCCTTTCTGGCTGCAGTGACCGCCGTGGCCCTCGTCAACCTGCCCTTTGAGTGTGCCCGGGCCGAAGACGGATACGAGGACGAGGGTGGTTACCACCAGGGTGAGCAGTGCAGGATTTTCCCGAACGCCTACCTCGACGTAAAGGTCAGGTTTATGCCCGTCGTTGGGAAACAACTGGACCTGGCGAAGGTGCCGGTGCCGGCCGACGAAGCCATATTCATGTAGCCGCCTTTGAGTCCTGCAATTCCGGGACGAAAAGGGGACCGGATTGAACATGGTTCCGTGGGAACGCTTGTTATTCGTTCTCAGCATATGTGGGAGCGAACTGGCTCGTGACTGATTATCGCAGACCGTCGCGAGCCGGCTTGTTCCTGCCTTCCGTTTTTAGTTACCGACCGCAGTTCAGTTGGGCTTTATTCCCAAGCGCCGCAACCGTGCCTGAACCGAACCGGCGTGGTCGGCCCGAGCTTGACGCAATAACGCGGAGACCGGCTTCCGATATTTTTCATCCGCCTGGAATCCGACCAGCACAGATAGGGCCCATGCCCGGATCATCGGACGCCGATTGGAAAAACATTCGATCAGGTAGGGATAAAGCGCCTCGCGGGCGGATTCCGGACAACCAGTGGCCGCGAGCAGCTGGCAAAGATTCACTCGCGCCGCCCAATGGGGCATCTCCTCCGCGCACTGTGCGATCCGGACCACGTCGCCCTCGGTCAACCGATGATCCCGTGCCAGCCGCTTCAGCAACCAAATGGCCCGCCATGCCACATCCGAGTCCAGCTGCTGCATCGCGCTGATCGCATCCGAAGCGAAGCCCTGGCTCGACCCTTGGGCGGCATAGATGCGTTCCAAATGGGCGACTTTGACCGAGTCCTTGGCGAGGAGGCTGGGTAGACTGTTCATCGGCGTTTCGCGAAGCCAGCCATGCAGCGGAGAGTCAGCGTGCAGGATTTGGCTGCAGTGAAAGTTTTGGTTTCCCACCCCAGTGCCATGGGTTCGAAATAATAGCTACGGGGAGCATCACACTAATCCGTTCAGAGCTCGGGCATTGGCAAGGGCATGGAGCGCGGCGGGCAGGACGAGCGTGCCGCTCCGGCGCCAACAATAG
>JBIJDP010000434.1:0-3374 GCA_044344065.1 Opitutaceae bacterium | reverse complement strand
GGCGAGGACAAGGACGAAGGGCGCGCCGAGCAACAGTCCGACCAAGGCGCCGATGAGATCAACCGTGCGCTTGAGGGCGCGATTGAAGAGCTGGTTGATGGCGAGTTCCTCGACGCCGAGCACGGGCAGCCGCCCGATGGTCTGCAGGCGGAGGCCGCTGAGCAGGATTTGAAACGAGGAGGGGATGACCTTCCACTCGGTGTAGGTGCGCTCGCAGGTCTCGACGGCCTGGATCATGAGCTCGCGCGGGAGATCCGACCGGGCGGCGATGAGGACGTCGATCTGGTGCATGCGGAGTGCGGTTTCGAGCTGTTCGAAGGTGCCCAGAGGTTCGGGTGCCGCGGCCTCGCCCGGCAGGGGGATGGCGCCGCAGAAATGATAGGGATGGGCGGGTTGGTTGGCCAGTTCGCTGGCGAGGGCCCGGGCTTCGTCGTTCCAGCCCAAAATGGCGACGCGCTGCCGGAGGCGGTCGCGCCACACCGGGCGGGTGAGCAGGTAGTAGAAGAAGGAGCGCCAGCAAAACATCACGACGATCACGCACGCGAAGGCGATGGCCACGAAGAGGCGCGAGATGGGGGGCTCGAACTTGAGGACCAGCGAGAGGCCGAGGTAGGCGGCGAACCAGAGCGTGGTGCCCTTGATGATGAGGCTGACGCTCTGGTATTTTCTCAGCAGCAGGCGCTCGGTGTAGAGGTTGAGCTGCGCATAGGCGCCGATGAGAAAGGCCACGCCCACGAGCAGCAGTGGGAGATAGGCGGCAAAGGTGGCGTCCGGCACGTCGATGCCGAGATTGCCCAGCGGCGAGGCGTAGCGGAGCCAGTAGCCCAGGGAGAGCGCAGCGAAGGAGAAGAGCGTGTCGCCCAGCACGAGCGCAGCGGGGAGCAGGACCTTGCGCAGGCGGGCGGTGGGCGGCGCTTTCATGGAGTGGCGGGAGTGGCGGGCAGGCGCGCGAGGAGTTCGCGGGCCGGCAGCCAGCCTTTGGGCGGAAAGACGGTGGAGGCAAACGCGGAAACGAGCCGGTGCGATGACTTCACGTAAAGATCAGTGAGGACGGGACCGTCAGGATGGAGCGCAAGCACGCCGTAGCCGGTGCGCCCGGGCCGGGTTTCGATGAGCAGGTTGGTTTCGCCCTCGGGGCCGGCCGTGAGGAATCCGTGCACATCGGGCGCGGGATGGCGGGCGGCCCGCCGTGCGAGGGCGGTGGCAAAAGCTGGATCGCGGGGCGCGACGTTGGAGAAATCCACCGGGGATTGCTGCCAGATTTGCAGCAGCCGGCCCCACGGGTAGGAGGCAGCCGCGGGCGGGAGCGGCGCATGCCGTTCAATGGCGGGGAGCGCGGCGATGAAGTCGGTGCCTTCAGCAGTGCATCCGTGGGCGGGGATTGTGCCTCCGGTCTGCCACCAGCGCCAGAGCTCGGCGATGCAGGCGGCCGATGGCTGTTTCGGTCCGAGTTCTTCCAGGATGGCAAGGGCCTCGCGGGCGACACTGGGGCGGAAGAGGGCGAAATCGGCATGATCCCACAGCGGCGAGATTGCAGCGGAGGGATCGTTGATCCATTCGAGCGCGAAGGCGCGGACGGCGGCGGCGTTTTCCTGAGTCGCCCGCAGCGCGAGCCCGAGACCGAAGTAGGCGCCGCCGCGGTGCGGGGCGTGCGCGAGGGTGGCGCGGAAATGCACGATGGCGAGGCGCGGGGCGCCGGATTCCAAGGCGAGCCATGCGAGGTTGAAATGGGCGTATTCCTGGAAGCAGCCGGCGGCGAGGGAAAGCCGGAGTTGCTCCGCGGCCGCGGCGCCGAGGCGGTCGCGCGTGACGGCGTCGGATGCTGCCGCACGCTGCCGGAGCAGGGAGCCGGCAAGTTGGTGACGGTAATAGGGATCGGCCGGCGCGCGGGCGGCGGCGGCGGCCAGGTGCGCCTGACCACTTTCCGTCCGGCCCGCAGCGAAGTCATCGAGCGCCAGCTCGTAGGCGTGGCGGGCGCCGAGGTCGCGAACCGTCAGCCAGAGCGGGACCAGCAGGGCGGCGATCATGAGCCAAGTGGCCGTGCGACGGGGAAAAGTGAGGGTGGGCGCCGTCGCGCTGCTGCCTTGGAAAAGCAGTGCCAGGTTGATGACGAGCAGGACATTGAAGACCGGCAGGTCGAGCTGATGATCGGTGAGCGCGAAAAGCCCGTAGGCCAGCAGCGAAGAGGCCGCCGTCACCCAGGTTGGGGTTGGGGTCCGGGACACGACGGCAAACCGGCGGACCGCGGCCGCGAGCAGAAGGCACAGGGCGAGCAATCCCGGTGCGCCCAGCGTGGCCCAGAGCTGCACGGGCGTGTTGTGCAACTGCAGCACATTGTCCACGCCGCCGGAGAGTTGGGCGCGCACATTGGGGTAGGTCAGCGGCACGGCGCCGGGCCCCCAACCCGTGAACGGTCGGGCGGCGCCCAGCCGGAGCCCCGCCTCGAGCATGGCGCTGCGCTGGGTGTTGCTCTCGCGGGCGACTTCGCTCCAGCCACCACCGAGGGCGAGTTCGCGCAGGCGGGGGTTGGCGATGACCACGAGACAGAGGACGGCGGCGGCGGCGAGGGCAACGAGCAGTTTGACGCGACGGGTCCAGGAGGCGCGGATCAGGGCGAATCCGACCAACAGGGCCCCCGTTGCGCCCAGTGCGGCCACCCCGGCCCGGCTGCTGGTGGTGAGGAGAGCCAGCAGGGCGACGAGGAGGGCGAGTCTCCAGGCGAACCGGCGCAGGCCCCGGGTTTGCCAGGAAGCGTGCGCCAACCAGGGGAGCACCAGCAGCATGGCCCCGGCAGTGTAGTTGGAGTGGCCGAAGGGATGATCGTTGCGGACCGACCAGGGTCCCCCGGCCGTTTGCCATCGCCAACCAACCAGGCTCACCACGGCCAAAACCGCCCCGCCCAGGGTGAGCCCAAGCATCAGGTGACGGGCGCGGTCGGACCCAGCCGGCTCGGCGAGCCATTGGTGGAGCCAGAAGAAGAGAGCGATGCCACCCAGCGTCGGCCACACCCGCGGCAGGCTCAGCGGGGCAAAGGGACTGAGGGCGGCGGCAACGAATGTGCCCAGGGCGAGCAACAGCAGACCGGCCGTAAGCAGACGACCGGGCGTCCGCCAGGGCGTGCGAAAACACAGAAGCGCAAAAATCGGCACGATCCAGGCCAGGGTGAGGCCCGGCAGCCAGGGCCAGGTGAACTGGCGCGTGGCGGAGGGGTGGGCGAGCGTGACGGCCAGGGCGCCGGCGGCGGCAACGGCGAGCAAACGGGCGGGCCAGGGAGGGGCGGACGTGGGCGATGGCGTGGTCACTCGGGAGGTGCCGGAGGGGGCACGGGGACAGTGTCGCGTTTTGTGTCCAACCGGGGCAAGCGCCGAGCCCGG
>JBIJDP010000433.1:0-3379 GCA_044344065.1 Opitutaceae bacterium | reverse complement strand
CGGCGGCGCGCTCCCAGGTTTCCTTGGAACAGTGGTTTTTCCCAAACCAGATGAAGTAGGGCACCTTCAGGCCGGTGTGGAGGAAGGTACCGGCAGAGGCGAGAAGCAGGAGGAAGCCGACCCAGAGCTTGTGGTCCTCGAAGCCGGCCTGGACGATCATGGACTTCGACACGAAGCCGCTGAAGAGCGGGAAGGCCGAGATGGAGAGTCCGCCGATGAGCGTGAAGACAAAGGTCCACGGCATCTTCTGGTAGAGTCCGCCGAGGTCGGTGAACTTGCTCCTGCCCGTCATGTGGAGCACCGAGCCGCAGCCCATGAAGAGCAGGCCCTTGTAGAGGATGTGGGCGAAGGCGTGGGCGCAGGCGCCGTTGATGGCAAGAGCGGTGCCGAGGCCGACGCCGGCCACCATGTAGCCGACCTGGCTGATGATGTGGTAGGCGAGCAGGCGGCGGCTGTCGTTTTCCAGGACGGCGTACACGACACCGTAGAGGGCCATGATCACGCCGAGCACCACGAGGACATCGAGGCCGGCGAAGCCGCGGATGAGGGCGTAGACCGCGGTCTTGGTGGTGAAGGCGCACAGGAAGACGGAGCCGTTGAAGGTGGCCTCGCCGTAGGCGTCGGGCAGCCAGGCGTGGAGCGGCGGGACGGCGGCATTGAGGATGAAGCCGATCGCGATTAGCCACCCGGCCAGACCCGGGTGATCAACGTTGAACAGGCCGAAGACGAGGCTGCCCGTGGCGTGATAGTGCAGGATGATGCCGGCGAGCAGGGATACGCCGCCCGCGACGTGTACCATCAGGTAGCGGAAGCCGGCACCGAGCGATTCCTCGCGGCCGCGGAACCAGATCAGGAACACGGATGAGAACGCCATTACTTCCCAGAACAGGAAGAGTGTGAGCAGGTCGCCGGCGTAGATCGCGCCGATCGAGCCGGCGACATAGGTCCAGGCGGCCATGTGCTCGGCGTTGCGCTTCACGTGCAGGCCGTAGAGCGAGCCGATGATGGCCATCAGGCCCATGATGTAGGCGAAGACGTTGCTGAGGGCGTCAACGCGGCCGAAGATGAGCGTGAACTGGAGGAAGTGTATCGCGCCGTGCGTGCCGGAGCTCAGCGTGGCGATGCGGGCAAAGGTCAGCAGCGGCACCAGCAGGAGCCAGCCCTGCTTCAGGCGCGCAGGTACCAGCGGCACCAGCAGGGCGCCGACGAGGAGGATCAGCGAAGGATGGAGCCAGAGGTCACTCATCGTAGTAGTCCTCGCGGGTCATGATGCCGGCTTTGCCAAACGCCTTGGAGAGGAGCACAATCAGGACGCAGGCGATGAAGCCGTAGACCGACCAGAAGGCGGGCAGGTGCTCGGCCTTCGTATGGGCGTGGTGCTTGTCGACGAACGCGTCGATCAACGCCACCAGCGCCAGCACGCCGCAGGAGACGTAGATGACGGTGCGGAGGCGCTGGCGCAGAAATTCGATGAGGCGGAGGAGCATGGCTGGTTAGTAGCGGGTAGCGGGTAGTGAGTAGCGAGTAGGGGTCCGGCGCGGAGCGCCGACATTGCAGGGACGCAGCTTGACTGCGCCCTTCGGCATCATCCGCGGATGGAGCCCAAGGGCGCACACGAGGTGCGCCCCTACATGGTTCGCTTCGCGATATTTGCTATTTTGGCTCATGGCAGCACGGCGCTGGCAAAAGTCATGAAGAAATCGGGGAAGATGCCGACGAGGACGGAGAGGACGGCGGTGATGCAGAGGGGGATGAGCATCGCGAGCGGGGCTTCGCCCTGGTGATGGGCGTCGGCCGGGGCCTGGCCGAAGAAGGCCTGGTAGACGACCGGGGCGAAGTAGGCGGTGTTGAGCAGCGTGCTGGCGATCAGGACGATGAGGATGCCGATCGAGCCGGCATCGAGCGCGCCGACGAGGAGGTAAAGCTTGGTGATGAAGCCGCCGACGGGCGGGGCACCGATCATGCCGAGGGCGGCGAGCGCGAAGGCGCCGAAGGTCCAGGGCATCGCGCGGCCGAGTCCGCTCATCTCGGAGATGTTCTTCTTGTGCGAGGCGACGTAGATCGCGCCGGCACAGAAGAAGAGCGTGATCTTGGCGAAGGCGTGGTTGGCGATGTGGACGAGACCGCCGGAGACGGCGGTGGGCGTCAGCAGGGCGACGCCGAGGATGATGTACGAGAGCTGGCTGACGGTGGAGTAGGCGAGCCGCAGCTTCAGGTTGTCCTTGCTCAGGGCGATGATCGACGCGACGAGGATCGTGATGGAAACGAAGTACGCCGTGGGGAGCCCGAGGTTGAGGTTGTGCATGCAGTCCACGCCGAAGACGTAGAGCATCACGCGCACCGTGGAGAACACGCCGACCTTCACGACGGCGACAGCATGGAGCAGGGCGCTGACGGGCGTGGGGGCGACCATGGCACCGGGCAGCCAGTGGTGGAAGGGCATGATGCCGTTCTTGGCGAAACCGATCAGGCAGCAGACATAGAGGATGGTGACGACGCCGTTGTGCACGGCCGTGGGGATGATGCCGGTGCTGGCATTGTTGGCGAAGTCGAGCGTGCCGGAGAGGACGAAGATGAGCACCATCGCCGGGAGAATGAGCGCCTTGGCGGTGGTCGTGAGGTAGGTCAGGTATTTGCGGCCGCCCTCGTAGCCCTCCTCATCCTGGTGGTGGGCGACGAGCGGGTAGGTTGAGACGCTGACGATCTCGTAGAACAGGTACAGGGTGAGCAGGTTGTCGGCGAAGGCGCAGCCGATGGCGCCGAAGAGCGCGAGGGCGAAGCAGGCGCTGAACCGGGTCTGCGCATGCTCGTGCAGGCTGCGCATGTAGCCGGCGGAGTAGAAGACGGTCAGCACCCACAGGAGCGAGGCGATGACGGCGAAGATCATCGACAGGGCGTCGGCGCGGAGCGCGATGGACAGGCTCGTGGCCTTGGCGGCGAAGGTGAAGTTCTGCGCCTGGTCAGCCGGGAACAGCTCGAACAGGGTGTAATGCAGCGTGGTGCCGCCGCGTACCGCCGGCACGAGCGAGGCCACGAGGCTGAAGAGGGTCACCGCGGCGACAAGGGAGACGGTCTCGCGGAGGTTGGGCTTCTTCCCGGTCGCCATGACGAGGCCGGCGCCGACGAGTGGCGCGAGCAGGGCGAGGAGGAGACGGATGTCGTTGGTGGCGTCCACGGGTCAGCCTTTGAGTTCGTTGAGCTCCCCGGGGGTGATGGAGCGGTAGTTGCGGTAGACCGCGATGATGATGCTGAGGGCTACGGCCACCTCGGCGGCGGCGATGCCCATGATGAAGAGGACGAAGATCTGGCCGGCCGCGGGGTCGGGGGCGAAGAACCGGTTCGCCGCCATGAGGTTCAGGGAGGCAGCGGCGAAGATGAT
>JBIJDP010000432.1:0-3381 GCA_044344065.1 Opitutaceae bacterium | reverse complement strand
TTAACACCTTTGGCCCCCTTGCGCTTGAGGTTGAGCGCCGCGGCGATGAACGACGCAAACAGCGGGTGCGCCTTGTTGGGCTTCGACTGGAACTCCGGGTGGAACTGCACCGCCAGGAACCACGGGTGGTCCTTCAACTCGACGATCTCGACAAGGTTGCGCCGGGGATTGATGCCGCTCACGGCCATCCCGGCGCGCTGGAGCTGGCCGACATAGGCGTTGTTCACCTCGAAACGGTGGCGGTGGCGCTCGCGGACGCTGTCCGCCTTGTAGGCCTTGTGCGCGTGCGTGCCGGGCGTCAGGGCGCACTCGTAGCTGCCGAGCCGCATGGTCGCACCCTTGTCGATGATCTTCTTCTGTTCCTCCATCATGTTGATGACGGGATGCGCGGAATTCGGGTCGAACTCGGTGCTGTTCGCGCCCTTCAGCTTGAGCACATTGCGGGCAAATTCGATGACTGCGATCTGCAGGCCGAGGCAGAGGCCGTAATAGGGAATCTTGTGCTCCCGGGCGTAGCGCGCGGCGGCGATCTTGCCCTCCGTGCCACGGTCGCCGAAGCCACCCGGCACCAGAATGCCGTCGAGTTTCCTCAACACCGCCAGGCCGCCCTTCTTCTCCAGGTCCTCGGCATCGATGCGCACGATGTTCACGCGGCAATTGTTGGCGATGCCGGCGTGGGTCACGGACTCGTACACGGATTTGTAGGCGTCCTGGAGCTCGATGTACTTGCCCACGACGCCGATCGTGACCTCGTGCGCGGGATTGAGGATGCGGCCGACCATCTGCTCCCAGATGTTCTTCGCCGGCGGCGGGTTCTTGAGCTCGAATAGGTCGACCACCAGCTGGTCCAGCCCCTCCTGCTGCAGGGCAAGCGGCAGCTCGTAGATGGAGTGCGCCACGTCCCGGCACTCGATCACGGCCTTCACCGGCACGTTGCAGAACATCGAGAGCTTGTCGCGGAGGCTGAGGTCGAGCGGATGGTCCGTGCGGCAGACCAGGATGTCGGGCTGGATGCCGATCTCGCGGAGCTTGGCCACGGACTGCTGCGTGGGCTTGGTCTTCAGCTCGCCGGCCGCGTTGAGATAGGGCACCAGCGTGACGTGGATGAAGACCACGTCCTTCGGCCCGACCTCGAGGGCGAATTGCCGCATCGCCTCCAGGAACGGCAGGCCCTCGATGTCACCGGTCGTGCCGCCGATCTCGGTGATGAGGATGTCCGCATCCTTGCCGCCGGCGTAGATGCGCTCCTTGATCTCGTTGGTCACGTGCGGGATCACCTGCACGGTCTTGCCGAGGTAGTCGCCGCGGCGCTCCTTCTGGATCACCGACTCGTAAATCTGCCCGGACGAAAGGCTGTTGAGCCGCGACAGCTTGCCGCTCGTGAAGCGCTCGTAGTGTCCGAGATCGAGATCGGTCTCCGCGCCGTCTTCCAGCACGTACACCTCGCCGTGCTGGAACGGGCTCATCGTGCCGGGATCGACGTTCAGGTAGGGGTCGAACTTCTGGATGCGCACGGTCAGGCCGCGCATTTCCAGCAGCGCGCCAAGCGAAGCCGCAGTCAGGCCCTTGCCCAGCGACGAAACCACTCCGCCCGTCACGAAAATGTATTTCATCGGCAAGGGTTAAGCGGGGCGCTTTCGCGGTGACAAGTACAGAGTCCGCTTCCGGGCGGAGATTAGCCGGAAAACGCCGGCCCGGCAAACGGCCGAATGACCCAAATACCGGTGGGTAAACGGTCGCTTGGCCGTTGCGGTCGCCCTGGAAGCGCAGGCCGAGACCAGCCGGCATAACGTAGTGCCGAGCTTCAGCCGGCACTGATTCGGCAACACCAAGATACCGGCGTTGCGGTCACAGCGCGGGCTGCAGCACCGCGCTACGAGGTCAGCAGCCCGGATCTTGGAGGATCTGCCCGACTTTACCGCGACTTCCAGTCGGGCCGCTCAACCCTTCACCGCCACCTCGCGACCCTTCTGTTGCGAAAGGTAGACCGCCTCGAGGATGCCGATGACCTTGATCGTCTCGGTCCACGGCACGGGCGAGGGTTTGTGGTTGATCACGCAGTCGGTGAAGGCCGCGATCTCGTTCCAGTGCGGGTGCGGCACGGCCGTCGGGTTCGTCAGCGAACCCTGCGCATGCACGCCGTTGATCACGGTGGTGAATTCCGCGCTGGGCCATTTGACCCCGCCCTTGGTGCCGAACAGCTGCGCGTTCATCTCCTCGTTCTCGAGCTGGTGGCACATCCAGGCCGCTTCCAGCACCATGGTGGCGCCGTTGTCGAAATGCACGAAACCAGCCGCGAAATCCTCGACCGAGAAACGCTTCCGGTCCCATTCGCCCCACAGGTTGGGAATGCCCTTGCCCTTCGCGAACATGGTGCGCGAGACGCCCGAGACCCGCACGGGCTTGGGAAAGTCCATCAGCCAGAGGCAAAGATCGAGCGCATGCACGCCGATGTCCATGCAGGGACCGCCGCCGGACAGCTTGGCATCGATGAACCCCGGCGCGGGCGGCAGCCAGGCCCGGCGCATCGCGCGCACACGGGCGTGGTACGCCTCGCCGAGGTTGCCGGCATTCACCCAGGCCTTGGCGGCGACCGCCGGCGCGGTGAAGCGCTGGTGCTGCGCCGTCATGAGCTTGAGCTTCCTGCGGTCCGCGAGCTGTCCCATCTGGCGCACCTCGGCGGTGGTGACGGCGAGGGGTTTTTCACACAACACATGCCGGCCCGTGTTCAAGGCCGCGAGGGCGGCGGGCGTGTGCACCTTGTTGGGCGTGCAGATGTCCACCGCATCGAGGTCGAGATTCAGCAGGTCGCGGTAGTCCGTGAAGGCGTGTTTCGCACCCGCGGCGGCCGCGGCCTTCTTCGCCGTGGCTTCGGAGACGTCGGCCACGCCGACAATCTCAACTTCCGGGAGGTTCTTCCAGCCGGGGATGTGGACGGCCTGGGCGATGCCGCCACCACCAATCAGGCCGACACGGAATTTGCGGGTGTTCATGGGGATATTCACCGCAAGCGATGCCGCGCCCGTCCCGCGGCGACAATCCCAAAACCCGAATCCGGTCCGCCCGATCCTGAACAATCTTGTTGCCGGGCCGGCGCGGCTCCGCTGAACCTGCCCAAGCCCTGCCATGACCGCCGCCCGTCCCTCCCTGCTGTGCTTCGGCGAGATCCTGTGGGATTTCCTGCCGGCGGGGCTTTTCCCGGGCGGCGCGCCGTTCAATGTGGCCTATCACCTGCATCGTCAGGGCACCGGTGTGCTGGTGGTTTCCGCCGTGGGTAGCGACCTGCTCGGCGACGAGTTGCGGCGGCGCCTGCAGGGCTGGGGCCTGGACACCGTCGGCATTGCCCGCCACCCCGACCTGCCCACGGGTCATGTCCGCGCC
>JBIJDP010000431.1:0-3386 GCA_044344065.1 Opitutaceae bacterium | reverse complement strand
TACATAGGAACGCCGGAAGAACAGCAGCAGCAGGATGAGGTTCCAGAGCAGCAGGCTGAGGTTCAGGACCAGCTCGACCGATGCTACCATGGCGTAATGCGGTTGGTAGGCGTCGCTGGCGGGCGAGGTCAGGATGTCCCAGGTGGCCCGGTTGAAATAGCCGCTGGTGCCTTGCTGCAGTGCGTAAATCAGGAAGCAGGGCCGTACCATGAGATTGACGCCCACGAGCACCAGCCAGCCGCCGAAAACGGAGTCTTCGCGCCGGACTTTCCCGCTGTAACTGTAGGGATCAACGGCGGCGGCGGTGAGCAGGGGCGGATCGGGCGGCCGGGGGTTCTTCAGGCGCAGCAATCGCCAGCCGGCGAAGAACCCGAGGAAAACGACGGCGGTGGCGAGCAGCACCATCGGCCACTTCGGCGGGAAAAACCCGGCCTGGGCGACCGCGGTATTGTGGGTCAGTTGATAACCGAGCAGATCCATGGCCTCCTTGGACTTGGCGGCAAAGGCCGGCAATGCCGCCACCGGGACCTCGGGCTGGCGGGAGGACCATTCATAATTCAGCGTCACCGTGCGTCCGGTGCTCTTCAGTCTAAAGGCGAACGTGAAGGCATCATGCTCGATCAACCGGTCTTCCTGATCCAGCGGCCATTCGGAAGGCAGATGAATGGTGGTTCGGAATATCACCAAGGCGGGAAAAGCGCGGGAGAGCGGGTGGCGGTGCGAGCCCAGATTGGGCGTGCGGAGAAAATCGCCCAGCACCGCCGGATAAAATTAGGCCTTCCGGATCGTTCCCGCGGCGGGGGTGACGAAAAGATGGGGGATGCGGTAGTGCTCGGTCACTTCCACGAGGTTCTGCGCATCATCATCCATCTTGGACAGCGTGGCGGATATGGACTCCAACCCCGGGTAGTAGCGCGTGTAGAAATCGACATACTGCCGGCGGACCTGCTCCATCGAGTTGGTGGCGAACCAGCCGCGGATCTGGTTTGCGGCGGCGCCGCGGTAAGTGGTCGCCACCGTCAGTTCAGCGGGCTGTTGCAGGTCGGTGACGCGAAAGGTTTCGCGGACCTCAATGAAGTTGAGGTCGCTGGGTCCGGTTTGAGGTGTGAGCAGCGTCTGGGTGTCCGGGGCGATGCGCAGGTACGGACCGTATCCGCCCAGGTGCCGGAGTTCCGGCGTCGCCCCCAGTTGATAGACCAGCGTGGGGTCGAGGATGAGACGGCGCCCCGGCGTATCCACCGTCACGACCACATGGTCGAAGGCGAAAGGCGAGGGCAACCAGTCATTCACGGTGTGGCGGCGTGAACTGTGCACCAGGGCCGGTGCGGCATCGATCCCGAGGTGCCGCAGGATGGCTGTGAGGAGCCGGGCCTTGTCCTTGCAGTCCCCGAAACGGCGCTGCAACACCTCCTCGGGCGTGGATGGCCGGTGGGAGCCGGCGCCAAGTTCAATGCCCAGGTAGCGGATTTCCGCCTGGACGAAACGCAGGGCGGCAACAATGCGGGTGTCGGTCGACGTCGCGGTGCGGGCGATCTGGCGGACCGTCTCGGCGAGTTGCGACGTTGGCTCGCTCTCGAGCGAGTAGAGTGGCAGCGCCCAAGCCACGACTTGCGGCCAGGACGCGAACTCGGTGAGCTCAAGAAAGGGATAGACCACATGCCAGGAGGGGGTGTGATCATCCGCATCCAGGGCCGGCAGATTGCGGCAGATCCAGAGCAGTTCGCGTCCGTGCGCAGTCGTCCGGTCGGTAAATTCCGGCCGGGCCTCACCGCGGATCTGATGATGGATCACCCGCTCCACGGGGGTCAGCACACGGCAGCGCAGTTCCCGCACCGGTACGCCCCAACCGAGTGGCTGGACATCAATGAACTGTCGGGCGAAGACGGGATTGCGCCCGCGCGCCGTGTAGGCGAGGTCGATCACATCGCCGACGCGGAGGTCCTGCAGGATGACGAGAACTGAACGCTCGCCGTTGTAGAGCTGGCGGTCGAGATCCCGTTCCTGCTGCAGCAACTGCACATTGGCAGGGTCCAGCCGGTCGATAATCTGTCCGGTGCGCACGACACGGAGATGGTGCAGCGCGAGGGTCTGGTAGCTTGGATCAAAGTTGATGTGCACCTGGCCGCCATTGCGCCGGCCTTCGTCCGATACGATCTGGAAGGCGCGGCGATCGTAGGTTTCGCCGTTGGCGACGTTGATTTGCCGGTCCAGCAGCAGGAAATCCTGGCCGGCGGGATTGAGTTTGGGCTGGCCGGCGTCGGCGGGAGTCACCGGCACGACCCAGGCCGGCGGGGGTTCGATGAAGACGCCGTCGGGCAGGCCGGCGCGGAGCAGGGTGGAGGGGGCGGCCAAGGCACCCAGGAAAAACAATTTACGCCAGGGGATGCTCCGCATGCGGCCTCCAAACTGGACCGGATTCATGGGTGGCGTCGAGTCTGGGCTTGGGACCGGTCGCGCGGCAAATGGCTTGATGAAGCCCGGCGGTGTATTTGGCTGGCGGCATGGCCTTCACCTTCACCCCGGTCAGTGGCTTTGGCTTGGCGCCGACGGCGGAGCTGATGAATCGCGCCTTTGCGGATTACATGGTGAAGTTTCAACTTACGGAACCGGTGCTCTGGCATTTGGCGCGGTTGGACAGTGTCGATTTCAATGCCAGCTGCGTGGTGCAGGTGGACGGTCAACCGGCCGGGGCGGCCCTGGTTGCGCGGCGGGGCTGGACCAGCCGCGTGGCGGGCATGGCGATTCTGCCCGAGGCCCGGCGCAAGCACGCTGGCCGGGCGTTGATGGAATACCTGCTGGCCGAGGCGAAGCAGCGGGGCGAGCGAACCATGGTGCTGGAGGTCATCGAGCAAAATGCGCCGGCGCTGCGCCTGTATGAATCGATCGGCTTTCAAAGGGTCCGGCGGCTGCGGAGCTACTCCGGTCCGCCGCCGGCGGGACTCGTCCCGGTGCCGGAATTGTCCGAGGCGGATCTGCGCGCGGTGGCCGCCGCGCTGGTGCGGGAGGAAGCCATCAATTGGCCGTGGCAGATGTCCGGCGAAACCGTCGCCATGCTGACACCGCCAAATGTCGGCTACACCCTCGACGGCGCCTGGGTGGCGCTCATGCATCCGGCCGGTCCGCAGGTGACGGTCCGTGCACTGGCAGTGGAGGGAAAGGCGAACCGCGAGGAGCGGGCGGTGCGGTTGTTGCGGGCGGTGATGGCCCGGCATCCGGCGGCGGAGTGGCGGATGAGCTCCCTCTGGCCGGAGGAATTTGAGCCGTGGATCACCGGTGCCGGCCTTGCCCGCGATGAGCTGAGCCAATGGCAGATGGTGAAATCCCTCTGACGGGCTCACGCGGAGCCGCGGAGACCGCGGAGTGAATATAGCCTCCGCGGCCTCCGC
>JBIJDP010000430.1:0-3408 GCA_044344065.1 Opitutaceae bacterium | reverse complement strand
CTGAGGCCCCTGTGGTGGCGGGGGTGCGGGGGGGGGGGGGGGCGCGCCCTTGCGGCCTCGTGCTCTCACCGGCAACCGGGAATTGCCTGACGAAGTGACGTTACCACGGGTAGAGTCCGGCCTGCGGACAGGCGGCCCCGCGTGCGCCGGCGAATCACCGCCTGTCCGGAGGCCGGATCATGCGGAGGATTGCACCCGTGGGGCGGTTCCCAACACTGCCCGCATGCCGACCAAGGCCGACCTCCAGCGCCTGCGTTCCCTGCGCGACAAAAAACACCGCGAGGACCTGGGGCTTTTTGTGGTCGAAGGGGAAAAGGTCGTCGGCGAACTGCTCGCGGCGAAATTCGTCTTCGAGGAACTCTACGCGACGCCGGATTGGTTCGCCGGCCGGGAGGGCGCCAGGCCTGCGCCCAGCCTTCTCACGCCCGCCGAAATGGCCAAGGCCAGCCACTTCCCCACTCCGTCCAGCGTGCTCGCGGTCGGCAAAATCCGCCGCACCCCGCTGCCCGACCGCGGCGTGGCCCGCGGCCTCACGCTCGCCCTCGACGGGGTGCAGGACCCCGGCAACGTCGGCACGCTCCTGCGCATCGCCGACTGGTATGCACTCGACCGCGTCGTGCTCTCCCCGGATTGCGCCGACCTGTTTTCGCAGAAGGTCATCAATGCCAGCATGGGCTCCTTCGCGCGCGTCACCGTGCACACCGTCCCGCTCGCGCCGCTGCTCGCCGGCGTGCCAGCCGCCACGCCGGTGCTCGGCTGCGACCTTATCGGCACCGATGTGCACACGCTGGCGCCGCTCAAGGATGCCGTGATCGTCATCGGCAGCGAAGGCCGCGGACTCTCGACCGCCGTGAAGGCGTGCATCACGCAGTTCGTGACAATTCCGCGCTATGGCGGGGCGGAATCGCTCAACGCCGGCATCGCCGCCGCCATCGTGTGCGACAACCTGCGGCGCGCGGCCCCGCGCTGAGGCATGCATCCGCTCCTCGATCTGGCGGGCCTGACCCCGGAGGCGAAAGCCCGCCGCATCAGCGCCCATTACCCCGCCCTGCACGACCATCCGTCGGGCATTTTCTATTCGCTGCTCAAGATCGACGGCGACCGCATCCGTCCGTTTGTTCCGGCGGATTTTGCCGGCGTCGAGACTTTCTCCTTCAAGGGTTGGCGGTTTCCACCGGAGGGTCCCTGGGAGTATCGCAACAACGAGAACTCCATTTTCACGTCGGGCCTGTGGCTGGTGGCCCAAGTGGAACGGTTCCTCGCCACCGGTGAAGCCGCGGCGCAGGCGGAGGCGGCCCGCGCCTATGCCTCCCTGGAGGCCATCTACCGGCTCGGTGAGGCCGACGGCAAACCCGGCTGGATGGGCAAGCCCTACGGCTTCCGGCTTTCCGACCAGACCAGCGGCGACCAATACCTCGGGGCCATGTGGGGTCTCTGGTGTTACCTGCCCATCGCCCCGGCCGCCCACGCCGCCCGTGCCCGGGAGATGCTGGTGCAGTTTGCCCGCTACTGGCGCAGCGTGGACTACCAGATCTTCTACCTCGACCGCGTCTGGGATCAGCGCAAGGAGGTGCATTCCTACAACGCCATCTACACGGCGATGAACCTCATCGCCCATCATCTGTCCGGCGACGAGGCGTACCGCACCGAGGCGCTGAAACTGTTTGCCCGCGGCCGCTGGCTGACCGAGACGAAGCTGGACGCGTGGCGCCGCGAACGCCGCGCCGGCGATGCCTCGGACTGGGAACCAAACCGGCTCGCGGCCGGGGTCCTGCAACCCGGCGAGTTCCTGTGCTGGGAAACCACCATCCACGCAGCCTTTACCGCCATTTCCGCCACGCTGGTCCACACCCTGGCTCCCGAACTGGTGGATCACGCCGCCCTCTCCGGCTGCCTGCGCCGCTGGTGGGAAACCTGGCCGCTGGGCATCGGTGACGACCTGCTGCCGCACTACTTCTTCATCGTCAATCTGGAGACCGGCGCCTGGCGGCCGGCGCCGCGCACCCCGCGCCTGCCACGCGACCAGTGGTTCCTGAGCCAGCCGCATCTCTCGCACATCAATCAGAAACGCTGGACGGAGCCGCTCGCCCGCTTCCTCTTCGCCTCGGTCCTCGCCGGCGGCCATGACTCGGAACTGGCCCCCGCCGCCCGGGCGCTCGCGGAACGCATCTTCGCCCGCATCGATGCCACGGCCATGTGCTGGCAGGTCGACCCGGACGGAAAGCAAATTGATCCCGACCTGAGCGACGTGCGCAATGTGCTCAGCAGTGAAATGCCCGCCACCTTGGTGGCCACCTTCTGGCGGGGACGCCGCCTTGGGTGGTGGTAACGCGCCTGAGGGGCGGCGCCGGTTTACTCCTTGGACTTCTTCCTGCCGCCGCCGCCGGTGTGGAGCGCCATGCCGGCGAACACGCCAATCGCAAACACCCCGAAGTAAATCAGCGCGGCCGACGCATGGATCGGCGCCTTGGCCGTGGTGCCCGCAATCGGGAAATGAAAATCAATCACGTGCGTGTTGTTCATGCCGGTGTAGAGCATGACGAAGAGCAGGGCGAGAAAGACGATCGTGCGCAGGATGGCTTTGAAATTCATGGCGGAAGGCGGTTTGGGTTGGTCGGTGATATGACCCGGCCGGCGGCGGCCCGCAATGTGAATCCGGCCGGGCGGGAGCGATGGATCGCACCATTTTCGTTCTCGTTCTCATAATCGTTCTCTTTCTCGGCATATGCCGCGTGGGTTCGAGAACGAGAACGAGTACGAGCAGGAGAACGATTAACTCCCACGGCCCCAGGCCTGCGCGCGCAGGGCGCGCGGGGCGAGACCGTGGAGTTCCTTGCACCAGCGCGAGAAATGGAACGGCGTCTGGAAGCCGCAGCGGTGCGCGACCTCGCCCACCGTCAAGCCGGTCTCACGCAGCAGCTGCATGCCGCGCCGCGTGCGGGTTTCCCAGACGTAGCGGATCGGCGTGGTCCCGAGATGCCGCTTGAAAAGCTTGACCAGTTGCGCCGGTGAAACGCCGGCCGCCCGCGCGAGCGCGGGCAGGTCCACCGTCTCATGGCCCGATTCGCCCAGCCAGGCCAGCGCCCGGCGCAGGGCATCGGGCTCGTCAGTGATACGCCGCTCCTGCCGCGTGTCGGTGAACAGATAAGCCTGCAATGCCGCCAGTCCAAGTGCATCGAGTAATCCATGCGCCTGCGTCCCCGCCGTCAGCGGCAGCGACAGGCCCAGTTCGATCAATTGCTCAAAGCGCCGCGTCACGGGCAAGACCGGGGCGGCCCGCTGGCAGGCCTCGGCCACCTCGGCTGGCACCAGGCTGGGATGCACGGCACACCACGTGTGATGGCTCTTGCGATCGGGCGCGAAGGTGAAGAGTTCGCGCCTGCCGGGCAGGAGCAAACCCACCTGCCC
>JBIJDP010000429.1:0-3412 GCA_044344065.1 Opitutaceae bacterium | reverse complement strand
GGGACTCGGCGGGTTGTGGTTCACGTTGGGACACACCCGTCGCAAGGCCTGACCGGGCCGGTGGTCTGTCATCTGGCGGGAGCGAGCTTGCTCGGTCCCACCTTTAGATCCCCGCAACGTCAGTTTTCCCTTTGGTTTCGGCAATGCCGCGCCGCCGTCCCGCCCACAACTCGGGGCTTTCCATCCGGATTTATCTGTGTCCATCTGTCGGGTTTTCATGACTGCCGCCCAGGAAATCGCCCGCCGACGCACCTTCGCGATCATCTCGCACCCCGATGCGGGCAAGACGACGCTGACCGAAAAGTTCCTGCTTTACGGCAACGCCCTGCATCTCGCCGGCTCGGTGACCGCGCGCAAGAACCAGCGCGCCACCGCCTCCGACTGGATGGAACTGGAGAAGCAGCGCGGCATTTCCATCAGTTCCACGGTCCTGCAGTTCGATTACTCCGGCTACGCCGTCAACCTGCTCGACACCCCCGGCCACAAGGACTTCTCCGAGGACACCTACCGCGTGCTCACCGCGGTCGATGCCGCCCTCATGGTCATTGACGCGGGCAAGGGCGTGGAAACCCAGACCCGCAAGCTCTTCGAGGTCTGCCGGCGCCGGGGCGTGCCCATTTTCACGTTCATGAACAAGTGCGACCGGCCGACCCGCAGCCCGATCGACCTGCTCGATGAACTCGAAAACGTCCTCGGCCTGCAGTCCTCGCCGGTCATCTGGCCGCTTGGCAACGGCCCCTCCTTCAAGGGCGTCTTCGATCGCCGCACCCGCGAGGTTCATCTCTTCGAACGCGTCCCCGGCGGCAAATTCCAGGCGCCGGTCAATGTCACTTCGCTCGATGACGAGGTTGTGCGCAGCAAGCTCGACGACTACACCTTCAACGAGGTGAAGGACCAGCTCGCGATGCTCGACGGGGCCGGCCATCCCTTCGACCTCAACGCCGTGCAGGCCGGCCAGCAGACGCCGGTGTACTTCGGCTCGGCCGTGAACAATTTCGGCATCCAGCTGCTGCTTGATGGCTTTCTCCAGGACTCCGTGCCGCCCGCCCCGCGCCGGGCCGTCAGTGTGGCGGTCGGCGGCCTCCCCGCCCCCGAGGAAGGCCGGATTGTGCCGGTCGAGGAGCCGAAGTTCTCGGGCTTCATCTTCAAGATCCAGGCCAACATGGATCCGAAGCATCGCGACCGCATCGCGTTCCTGCGCATCTGCTCCGGGAAGTTCGAGCGCGACATGAACGTGATCCATCAGCGCACGGGTCGCACGGTCCGGCTTTCGTCCTCGCACAAGCTTTTCGGCCAGGAACGCGAAACGGTGGACGAGGCCTGGCCGGGCGACGTCATCGGCCTCGTGGGCCACGACTCCTTTGGCATCGGCGACACCCTCACGGCCGACAAGACCATCCGCTTCGACGAGATCCCGCGCTTCCCGCCGGAGGTCTTCACCTACATTTCGAATCCCAGTTCCTCCGATGCCAAGAAATACCGCGCCGGCCTCGAGCAGCTCCTGCAGGAGGGCGTGGTCCAATCCTTCACGCCCCGCAACTGCCCGCCCGGTGCCACCCTGCTCGCCGCGGTCGGCCCGCTGCAATTCGAGGTCGTCCAATACCGGCTGCAGGCCGAGTATGGCGCCGAGTCCCGCCTCACGCCCACGCCCTGGACCCTGCTCCGCTGGCTCGAGCCGCATCCCTCGCTCAAGGACACCTCCCTACTCATCGTGGCCACGGGCGTCAGCTTCGGCACCGACAAGTTCGATCATCCCGTCGCACTCTTCCCCAACGACTGGACCATGCGCTATTTCGTGGAGAAAAATCCCGAGCTGAAACTGCACGAGCTTCCCATCGAGCAGACGAGTTGATCGGGCCCCGGGAGCGCGACCGCCCTCGGTCGCAATGCAAGCGTAGTCTGGACAGTTCCCAAACCAGAAACACCGCTGCGATGCCTGGGTTCAGGAATTGGGATGGATATTCCGGCATGCGCCAGATTGCGACCGAGGGCGGTCGCGCTCCCAGGCCCGGATTGACCGCAAATTCCGCCACTGGCATCTTCGCCGCATGAACTGGCGTTTGCTTTCAATCGTACTCTTGGGATTGACAGTACCAGCGGCCCTGCAGTCGGCCGAGCCTGCAGCCGTCGAAAAAAAGCCGGTGCTGGTCATGGTTCACGGGGCCTGGGCCGGTGGCTGGCACATGCGCAAGGTCGCCCCCCTGCTCGAAGCGCACGGCTGCAAAGTGTACACACCCACCCTGAGCGGGCTGGGCGAACGCTACCACACGGCCACTCCGGCGATCGGCCTCGACATGCACATCCAGGACATCGTCAATTTCATCCTCTTCGAGGACCTGCATGATGTCATGCTCCTCGGCCACAGTTACGGCGGCATGGTCATCACGGGAGTCGCCGACCGCATTCCGGAACGGATTGCACGCCTCGTCTACCTCGACGCCTTTCTCCCAGAGCATGGCGAGAGTCTCATGGATCTCCGCAGCCCCAACTCCCAGTCCATTGAACAAATGAGCAGGGACGGTTTCATCCATCCGACCTGGGTCAGGCCCGACAAGCCATTCCCCCGGGATGTGCCCCACCCGCTCAAGACTTTCACCGATCCCATCGCACTGCGGAACCCCGCCGCCGCCAAGATTCCCGGGACCTACATTCTCACCGTGGAAAAGGGCAAGGCCCCCGAGGCGGATGAATTTTATCCGGCGGCGGAACGCGCCAGGGCCAGGGGCTGGCCCGTCATCACGATGGAAGCCGACCACGTCCCGTACTGGCGCAAGCCCGCGGAAACCGCCGGGCTGCTGCTTGGCCTCCGGTAACCCTCTATTCGCGCGCCATGCAACCGACCTTCTTTGACTCCGCCCCTGCTTTCCGTGCCTGGCTGGAGCAAAATCACGAAACGGCGGCCGAACTATATGTGGGTTTCCACAAGAAGGAGTCCGGTCTGGGCGGCCTGACCAAGGCCGAAGCCATTGATGAGGCCCTGTGCTTCGGCTGGATTGACGGCATCATCCACCGGATCGACGCGCAGAGTTACTGCCACCGCTTCACTCCACGCCGGCCCGGCAGCAACTGGAGCAACGTGAACCTCGCCCACGTCCGGCGGCTGCACAGCGCGGGCAAAATGCACCCGGCCGGACTGGCCGCCCATGCCGCCCGCAAGGCTGACAGGACCGGCCTCTACTCCTTCGAAAACCGAAAGACAGCCAAGCTCCCTCCGGCCATGCAGCGCCAATTCAAGTCCGCCAAAAAGGCCTGGGCGTTCTTTAGCATCCAGGCACCGTCCTATCAACGCATCAGCGCGCATTGGGTGATCACTGCCAAGCAAGCGGCGACCCGCGAGGCCCGACTGGCCAAATTGATCAAGGCCTCCGCCGCCGGCCGGCGTTTGTTTTAGGAGCGTCTTCGAATCCCGAAG
>JBIJDP010000428.1:0-3413 GCA_044344065.1 Opitutaceae bacterium | reverse complement strand
GCCGCGCTGTAGAGCAGGCCGGCGACGATCGCCGTGATCAGGGCGCCGCGCACCGGTCGCAGGTAGGCGAAATAGGGGCGGAAGCGGCGGAGGGTCATGGTGCGTAAGGCAGCCATAGATGACAGAGGACCGAGGACGGACGCCAGAGGGAAATGGGAATGGTCAGTGATGGCGGTCGCGGGTTCCCTGAGGGCTCACGCGGAGGCCCGGAGGGCGCGGAGTCATATCCTCTCGCTCAAATGCACACCCGGGACCCAAGCTAGCACGGTGGTGGACCAGAACCTCCGCGACCTCCGCGGCCTCCGCGTCTCCGCGTGAGCCCGTAGCGCGTCCGCCCACCCAATGCGCCTTCAATCCTTCGCTGATCTCACATCCAGCGCGTCGCGCAGGCCGTCGCCGAGGAAGTTGAGCGAGAAGAGCGTCAGGGAAAACGCCGTGCCGGGGAAGACGAGCAGCCACCAGAACTCCTCCATCTTCTCCGCGCCGTCCTTGATGAGCACGCCCCATGAGCTCATGGGTGGCTGCACGCCGAGGCCGAGGAAACTGAGGAAGGCCTCGAGGAGCATGACGGCGGGAATGGTGAGCGTGGTGTAGACGATGATGGGTCCGAGCACATTGGGGATCATGTGCCGGAAGATGATGCGGCGTTTGCCAAAGCCGAGGGACCGGGCGGCCTCGATGAACTCCATTTTCTTGATGGAGAGGATCTGGCCGCGGACGATCCGCGCCATGGTGAGCCACTCGACGGCGCCGATGGCGACGAAGAGCAGCACGATGTTGCGGCCGAAGAACACCATCAGGAGGATGACGAAGATCGTGAAGGGCAGGGCGTACATGATGTCCACGAGGCGCATCATCACGCGGTCGGCGGTGCCGCCGAAGAAGCCCGCCACGGCGCCGTAGACCACGCCGATGGCGAGGGCGACGAAGGTGGCGACGAGGCCGACCATGATGGAGATGCGGCCGCCGTAGAGGATGCGGGAGAAAAGGTCGCGGCCGAGCGTGTCGGTGCCGAGCCAATGCGCGGCCGAGGGGGCGACGGCGCCCAGGTCGAGGTTCTGTTCCTGGTACGACTGCGCAAACAGCGGGCCGAAGGCGCAGAGAAAGCCGAGGGTCAGCAGCACGGCGCCGCCGGCGACGGCGAGGCGGTTCTTGCGCAGGCGGCGCCAGGCATCGCCCCAGAGGGAATGCCCCGGGTCGAGTTGCGCGGGAGCGACGGAGGCGTCGGGCAGCGTGGTCGGCGTGAGCATGGCGCGTCAGTCGAACTTGAGCTTCGGGTTGAGCCAGACCTGCACAACGTCCACGACGAGGTTCAGGGTGACGATGAGCGCGGCGTAGAGGATGACCGTGCCCATCACGAGGGTGTAGTCGCGGTTGAAGGCGCTGTTGACGAATTCGCGGCCGAGCCCGGGGATCTGGAAGATGGTCTCGATGACGAAGGAGCCGGTCAGGATGCCGGCGACGGCGGGGCCGAGGAAGGAGACGACCGGGAGCAGGCCGCCGCGCAGGGCGTGCCGGAAAATCACCCGCGCCTCGCTGGCGCCCTTCGCCCGGGCGGTGCGGATGAAGTCCTGCCCGAGGATCTCGAGCATGCCGCCGCGGGTGAGGCGCATGATGTAGGCCGCATAGACGAAGCCGAGCGTGACGCCGGGCAGGATCCGGTCGGTCGGGCCGTACCAGCCGGAGACATTGAACCAGTGCAGATAGATGCCCAGGGACAGCGCCAGCAGCGGTCCCAGCACAAAGGTCGGCACGCAGATGCCGATCATGCCGAGGCTGCTGCACAAGTAGTCCCAGAATGAATTGTGCCTGACGGCGGCGATTACGCCGAGCGGCAGGCCGAACGAGAAGGCGACCAGCAGCGCCCACATTCCGAGTTCGAGCGACGTCGGCAGCTTGTCGGCGATGATCTCGTTGACCGAGCGGTTGGCGTATTTGAACGAGGGTCCGAGGTCGCCGCGGACGAGGTTGCCGAGGTAGTCGAGGTACTGCCGGTGAAGCGGCCGGTCGAGGCCGTAGTGGGCTTCCAGATTGCGGAGCACCTCGGGCGTGACGGCTTTTTCCGCGGTGAAGGGACCGCCGGGCACGAACCGGATCATGAAGAACGTGGCCGTGATGATGATCCACAGGACGGGGATCATCTCGAGCAGGCGGCGGAGGACGAAACGGAACATCGGGAGGGAGTCAGCGGGAACGGACGGGAAATGTTAAGCGCGAAGACGCAACGGGACGAAGGATTCGGTTGTAGGGCGGGGATTCCGATCCCCGCCTGGGAGCGCGACCGCCTTCGGTCGCAATCGGCCGCAAACCTATCCAAGCCGAGAAAGAGAAAGATAAAGAGAACGAGAAAGATTCGATTCTGGCGTAAAAAATGGGGAAGGCGGGGTTCGGACCTGTCCTCCGTAGACCCGGCGAAGGAGGAGACCCCTCCCTACGTCAGCCCTGGCGACTTTGGGCTTCAAATCCTTGGCGGCTCACTCTTCGAGGTAGATGTACTTGTACGGGTGGTTGTCGAGGAGGGTCGGGTGGTAGCCCTTCACCTTGGGACTGAGTGCGGCCACCTTGGTGTAGTAATAGATCGGGATCACCGGGAGCTCGTCGACAAGGATGGCGTCCATCTGCTGGTAGATTTTAAAGCGCTCCGCCTCAGTCCGGGCGGCGAGGGCGGCGTGCAGGAGGCGGTCGTAGCTGGCGTTGGACCAGTTGGTGTTGTTGTTGCCGCCGTCGGTTTCCCAGATCTCGAGGAATACATGCGGGTCCACGTAGTCGGCGATCCAGCCGGCGCGCTGCATCATGTAGTTTCCGGTGCGCTGCATATCGAGGAAGACCTTCCACTCCTCGTTGCGCAGCTCCACCTGCACGCCGAGCTGCTTGCGCCACATCTGCTGGATGGCCTCGGCGATGGCCCGATGATTTTCGGAGGTGTTGTAGCACAGCTCGATGGTCGGGCAGCCCTTGCCGTCGGGATAACCGGCCTCCGCGAGCAGGCGCTTGGCGTCGGCGAGGTTGCCGGTAAGCCGCGCCCGCGGGGAATAGCCGGCGGTGCCGGGATAACTCACGGCGTAGGCGGGCCGCTGGTCGCCGCGGGTGATGTTCTTCACGATGGCCTCGCGGTCGATGGCGAGGGCGAGGGCCTGGCGGACGCGCTTGTCGTTCAGCGGCGGGCGGGCGGTGTTGCAGCGGTAAAAATAGACGCCCAGGTACGGATCGAGCTTGAGGGCGGCGGGATTTTCTCGGCGGTAGGCGTCGATCTTGGCGTTGGGCAACTCGTAGGTCATGTGCACCTGCCCCGTGCGGAACATGCGCTCGTCGGTGGATATGTCCTCGATGGGCAGGAAGTGGATCGCGTCGAGTCGCACGGTCTTGGCGTCCCAGTAACGCGGATTGCGCACCACGGTGATCTGATGGTTGGG
>JBIJDP010000427.1:0-3420 GCA_044344065.1 Opitutaceae bacterium | reverse complement strand
TGCGGGGCGTTGCGCTCGGAGGGATCCTCGATCTTGAAGAGCTCGGCGGGGAGGAAGCCGAACATGCCGGCGAAAATCACGCTCGGGAAGGTTTCGCGGGCGGTGTTGTAGACCATGACACTGTCGTTGTAGGCCTGCCGCGCGAAGGAGACCTTGTTTTCGGTGGAGGTGAGCTCCTCGGTGAGCTGCTTCATGTTCTGGTTGGCCTTGAGGTCGGGATACTGCTCGGCGACCACCATCAGGCGGGAGAGGGCGCCCCCGAGGCCCGCCTCGGCGGAGAGGAGGCCCTTCACGGCGTTGCCATCGGCGGGATTGGCGGCGGCCGATTGGGAGGCGGCGAAGGCGATGTTGCGCGCCTTGATGACGGCTTCCAGGGTTGAGCTTTCGTGCTTCAGGTAGCCCTTGGCGACCTCGACCAGGTTGGGGATCAGGTCGTAGCGCCGTTTCAATTGCACGTCGATCTGGGCGAAGGCGTTCTTGAAGCGGTTGCGGAGGGCGACGAGGGAGTTGTAGATGCCGACGACCCAGAGGGCGAGGACGACGACAATGGCGAGGAGAATGCCGAGGATTACGAGAGCAGTCATGGGATGAAGAGTTGGTTTGAACTGACGCCGCGACACTAGTCGGGGAACCTTTCACGGCGAGCGGGAACTGTTATAACGCGATTGATTGTTTCGACCCGCCGAAGCAAGTTGGCCGCGTGCGCATGCGTGTTATCCTGGTCCTATTCCTCACTGCGACTTTCACCTGGGCGCAGGAGCCGTTGCACGCCCCGGCGCCGCTGATCACGGTCCCGGGCCTGACGCCAGTCTCGGACGGCAGCAACCTCCTCACGCTCGCCGCGGCCCAGCGGGCGCAGGAGCTGGGTTTTCCGTCGTCGGCGGCCGCCCTTTACCAAGAACTGCTCGCCCAGCCGGGCGGTGAACGGAACAAGGTCACCCTCGCGTTGACCACGGCGCTGCTTGACGAGGGCAGGATCGAGGAGGCGGCCGCGGCCCTGCAGGTTTATGTGGGTTTGCGCGGGCCGGCCTGGCAGCTGCGAGCCGCCCTGATCGCCGTCCAGCGGCGCAAAACGGACGAGGCCAAGGCGGCGGCGGCCAGCCTCAAGCCCGAGGATCTCCCGCCCGAGGACCGCGGATGGCATCATTTTCTGCTGGGCCAGCTCGCGGATGCCGAGGGCGACCTTGGCCGCGCGCGCGGACACTACGAACAGGCGCTGGCGGCGGCCGCGTCGGAGGCGGCCCGGGCGCGGTTCATGCTGGCGCGCGAACAGGCCCGGCTGCGGGACGGACCGGTGGACGCCACGCTGGTGGAAGAAGCCCGGCGCAACATGGAGCGGTTGCAGGGGCGCAAGGCCGGCTACGGTTTCGCCCGCACGTATGCCACCATGCTGGACGCCCTCGGGCGCAAGGGCGAGGCGGTGGCCGAGTTGCAGCGCCAGCTGCTCAGCCTGCCGTCGGAGGAGCGCGCCGAGGCCGATGATTTCCGGTTGCTGCTCGGCTTGATTGCCGGGGCCGAGAGCGGGACCGGGCGCGGCGCCCTGCAGCAGCTGCTCGCCACGGGCGACGACCGCGACAAGCAACGCATCGCGCTGCAGGCGCTGGCCCAGGCTTCCACCCGCGATCCGGGCCGCGCCCTTTTCCGCCGCGAACTGGACCTGCTGATCGGGACCTTGGAGCCGCATCCGATCCTGGAGGATCTGCTGATCATCCGGGCGGAGGTGGCGCTGGCCGGAAAGGATTATCAGCGTGCGGAGCAGGATGCGCGCGACCTGTTGGAGAAATTTCCCGGTTCGCGGCTCAAGGCCCATGCCCTGGGCGTGCTCACGACCTCGGCCTGGGAGCAACGGCGCTACCGCAGCGCGGCGGACCAGGCGGGCAAGGCGGCGGCCGAACTGCCGGTGGGGCCCACCCGCGCCGCCCTGGGCGTGCTGGTGGCCGAGGCCTGGTTCCGCGCACGGGACTACCGCAGCGCGGCCGAGGCCTACGGTGCCGCGCTCAATGAGGTGCCCGGGGGAGTGGCGCCGGGCGGCCTGATGTTTCAGCGGGTGCTGGCGGAAATCCTGGCCGGGCGGCTTGACGTCGCCCAGACCCAGCTCGACGCGCTGGCCTCGGATCCTGCATTTGACGCGGTCAACCGCTGGCAGGCGGAATGGAACCTGGCGCGGGCGCTGCAGGTTGCCGGCCAGACGTCGGCGGCGTATGCTCGCGTCAACCGTCTGCTCGGCGCCGCGGCCGGCGCCTCGCAGTTGCCGACCGAACTCAAGGCCCGCATGACCTGGCTGCAGGCGCGGTTGTCGTTCGAGGCCGGACAGGCGGAGCAGACCTTGCGTCTGGCCGACGCGCTGTCCGCGTCGCTTGATGGCGTGAGTGCCGAGCTGCGGACGGCGATTGCCAGTTCGGGTGAATTGCTCAAGGCGGAGGCGAATTTCGCCCTTGGACGGAAGGAAGCGGCGCTGGCGCTGCTCAAGAAGCTCCGCGATGATTATCCCAAGTCGGATGCGGCCGTGTATTCGTACATCGTCGAGGCGGACTATTATGCGAAGCTGGACCAGGCGGTGGAGGCCCAGCGCCTGTACACCAAGCTGGCGGACGAATTCGGGGGCAATGCGTACGCGCCCTACGCCCTGTATCAGGCGGCGTTGCAGGCCGAGCGAAGGGGGCAGGACGTCAATTTCGAGGAGGCCAACAAGCTGATCGAGGACATGGTGAAGAATTACCCGCAGAGCGACCTCGTGTTCTTCGCCCGGCTGAAGCAGGGCGACCTGCTGCGCAAACTGAACCAGTTCCCCCAGGCCCAGCAGGTTTACGAGTCGCTGGTGAACAATTTTGCCCAGCACCAGGGCGTCGTGCTGGCCCAGCTCGCCCTGGCCGAATGCCACAACGCCCAATCCCTGCGCGACAGCAGCCATGCCGAACGGGCCCTGGCCCTGTTCGAGCAATTGCGGGACCGGGTGGACGCACCGGTGGATGCGCGCGTGGAAGCGGGCTTCAACCTTGGCTATCTCCTGGTGAAGCGCGGCCAGCCCGGACGGGCCGAGGCGGTGTGGTGGCGCGATGTGGTGACGGCCTTCCTGCTCGATGAGAACCAGGCCTCCCTGCTGGGCCCCAAGGGACGCTACTGGATGGCGCGCACCCTGCTGGAACTGGGCGGCCTGTACGAGCAGCAGACCAAGCTCGACCAGGCGCGGGACGCCTGGAACCTCATCCTGACCCAAAAGCTGCCGGGCGCCACGCTCGCAAAGTCGCGACTCGGTCGCTTCGCCGGCGGCGAAGCCAAGCCCTGATGAACGTGTTTCCACATGGAAGTTTGCCTAAACCAGCGCCTGCCGTCTAAACCCTATTCCGATGTCCGTCTTTGACTTCAGTCTCTTTGCCCAGGGCGGTCCAATGATGTGGGTGCTCCTCGCGATGGGCATCA
>JBIJDP010000425.1:0-3430 GCA_044344065.1 Opitutaceae bacterium | reverse complement strand
CCATTGGCACCGCCTTTGCGCTTTTCGTGGTGCCTTCCCTGTACATGCTGATTGCCAAGGAACGCCAGGCTGAGGACCGGCAGGAAGCTGCCCTTCCCGGGTCGGTTCCGGCTCCCGTGGCCAAATGATCAATTCCTCCTTCCCATGAAAACCAGTAGTTATGCCCTGCTCGCCGCCTTGCTGCTCTCGGGTGCCAGCTTCTCGCTGGCCGCCGACACGCCGCCCTTCCAGCGGGATGGCCAGCCAGATCCCAACTACGAGGTGCCGGATGAGCTCAACCTCGCCTACGCCCTCTCCTTTGCCCTGGATAACAACTACGCCATCCGCCAGGCGCAGGAACGCATCCGGGAACAGGAGGGCGTGATCCTCGAGGTGCGCTCGGCGCAGATCCCGAAGGTCAGTGCGAGCGGCGATCTCTCGGCCAATGACAAGGAAGTCTCCTCCGCCATGCCCGCCCAGAACCGCGACTGGGGGGTGGGCGTGCAGGCCACCCAGGTGGTTTACGCCGGCGGCGGCGTCCAGGCCTCCGTCCGGGGTTCCACCCTGGTTCGCGAGGCGGCCGCCCTCGAACTGCAGGCTGTGATCAACGAGCAGCTTTTGCTGGTGCGGACGCGGTTTTACTCCGTGCTCCTCGCCCAGCAGCGCATCGGCGTGCAGGAAGAGAACGTCAAGCTGCTCGAGGAGCAGATGAAGGACGCCCGCAACCGCTTCGAAGCCGGCGCCATCTCGAATTTCGAGGTGCTCCGGGCCGAGGTCGCGCTGGCCAACGGCCGGCCCGCCCTGATCACGGCCCGCAATGCCCTGCGCGTCGCCATCATGGAACTCCGCCAGGTCCTCGGATTCATCAATTCGACCGGCAGCAATGCCAACAAGGTGCCCCAATTCGTCGGCTCACTTGAGGCGACCGCCAAGCCGGAATACGAATTGGTCTCAGCCATGGCGCTCGCCCGCTCCCAGCGGCCCGAATTGCAGCGCCTCGGCAAGCTGGAGTCCGCCGGCGAACAACAGGTGGTTGTTTCCCGGGCCGGCTCGCGCCCGCAGGTCGCGGCATTCGGTCGCTACGACTGGGTGCGCGGCGGCCCGTCCAGCGGCTGGAACGACCGCCGGGACGGCTGGACCGCCGGCTTGCAGGCGCAATGGGACATTTTTGACGGTCGCGCCACCGCCGGCCGGGTCGTGCAGGCCAAATCGCGCCTGTTGCAGACCAAGTTGGCCGTTGAGGAAGCCAACCTGGCCATCGACATCGAGGTCCGCCGGGCACACTCGGCGCTCACCGAGGCTTGGGAACTGGTGGAGGCTTCCGGCAAGGTCGTTGAGCAGGCCAACGAGGCCCTGCGCCTGGCCAACGTCCGCTACGGTGCGGGCACGGCCACCCAGCTGGATGTGCTCACCAGTCAGGTCGCCCTGACCGACGCGCGCCTCAACCAGCTCGTGGCCGGTTTCAATTACAACGTCGCGCTCGCCGCGATGCGCAAGGCCCTGGGCGAAGCCGATCCGCTGCTCTGACGCGGCCGGAGTCGCTCCGGCCGGGTCATCCATTCCGACTGCAACCCCCGCCGTCCCGTCGTGTCATTGCCCTGCGCGCATGAAAAGGATTCTCCGCTTCGTCCTGATCACCTCTGCCGTCCTCGCGATTCTGCTCCTGCTGGCCGCGGGTCTGGCCTTTATCCCGGCGTTCCAGACCTGGGCGGCCCGGCGGGTCCTGGCTGACCAGCCCGGCCTCACGGTCTCGCTCGGTCGCCTGGCCGCCGGATTGCACCAAGTGAAGGTGGAGACGGTGCAGGCCCGGCAGTCCGGTGCCGTGCTCACGCTCCCGGCCGCCGTGGCCGAGTTGGCCGTGCTTGATGCCGTCCGCCATGATCGGGTGACGGTCCGGCACCTCACGGCGAAGGGTTGGACGCTGGATCTCACCCGGTATGTCACGCCGGGAAACGCGTCCACCTCCCCCGGTCCCACCGCCCCGGAAGCGGCGGCCGGTGCGGTCGCGCTGGTCTTCAACGGGATTTTTTCCCAGCTCAAGCTGCCGGTTGATCTGGCCGTCGATGGCGTCGAGCTTGAGGGCGAACTGATTTTGCCCGGACCGCCCGGACAGGCGGCCACCCGCGCTCAAATCGCCCTCTCGGGCGGCGGTCTTGCGACGGGCCGCGAGGGCCGCTTCGTGTTTTCGGCGCAGGTCACGCTTGCCGGCGCGGCCACGCCCGTCAATGCGCTCGAAATTCACGGCAACCTGGAGGCGGCCATGGACACGCCCCGCACTTTCACCCGCCTGGGCGCCCGGTTTGGCGCCCTCGCCGCCGGACCCGCCCTGAAGCAGGACGTGCGGCTCACCGCCGAGATCGTCGCGGCCCGCGTGAGCGGCGGTGAGAACTACACGCTCAACGTGCAATCCCTCGGCAAGCGCCTGGTGGATCTCCAGGCGAACTATCCCATCGACAGCGCTCGCTTCGGCGGTGTGTGGAAACTGGATCTGCGCGACACGGACCTGGCGCCTTTCGCCCTCGGTCGGGCCCTGCCGGCCTTCGAGGCCGTGGGGGCGGGCATGTTTGAGACCGACACGGGCTTTGCCGTCGTTCACGCCGCCGGCCGCCTGCAATCCTCCGCCAGCCGGCTCGCCATCTTCCAGCCCGAGTTGGATGCCATTGGCGTGATCGGGCTGTTCAGCGAGTTCGACCTGACGCTGCGCGGCGGGGCCGTGCGGGTGGACCGGCTCACGCTCAACGTGAACCGCCCCGATCCCGTCCTCACCGTGCAATCGCAGCAGGCGTTCGAGTTCAATCATCGTACCGGCGAGTTGAAGGTCGCGAATCCCGCGGCGGATTTGCTGGTGGTCAATTTGCAGGGCGTGCCGGTGCGCTGGCTGGCGCCCTTTGTGCAGCCCTACGAACTGTCTGGCGGCATGCTGCGCGGTGAATTCACCGCCGGTGCGGCCGGGGGCGGGCTCGTGGTGCGGGCGCGAACCCCCTTGCGCATCAACGGACTCGCGCTGGCCGAATCCGGCCGCTCCCTGCTGGCTGACATTGACCTCGAGGTTGACGCCGCCGCGGAATATTCGCCCCACGGCTGGCAAATGGACCTTACTTCCCTGAAGGCCAGCAGCGGTGCGGCGCCCTGGCTGACCGCATCCGGCCGGGCCGGTCGTCTCGCGGGCAAGGATCAGATCGTCAAGGCCACCGGCCGGTGGACCGCGTTTCTGCCCGGATTGTTGCAACAGCCGGTAGCCCAGGACTCGGCTGTTCTCGAACGGGGCCTGTGCCAGGGTGATTTCACCGCCAGCCTGGGTCCGCGCCAGGAAGTGCAGGCCCGCCTCCGCCTTGAAGACCTCGTGGCGGCCGCCGGCCAGGTGGTCCTGCCCGTCATCACCGCTGACTTCAGGGCTGATACCGCCCCGGGCGGCCAGACCGTGTTCAATCTGCCGCTGGTCTTCGAAAAT
>JBIJDP010000424.1:0-3433 GCA_044344065.1 Opitutaceae bacterium | reverse complement strand
TCACCCAAGCCACCGGCCGGTGGCCGCTGACATTCCGGCTGCAACCCACGCCCCATCTGCAGTGGGACGAAACCCTGCCGCTGGAACTGGCCGCCTCCACCGCGGCCGCCTCACCCTTGTGGGCGGCGCTGTCCGCCGCGACCGGCCTGACCCTCAAGGAACCCGTGGCGACAATGAAACTCACGGGCACCCTGCGTCAGCCGGTCGGCGACCTGCAACTCCGGGCGTCGCAGCTGAGCCTGCCCGTGAAGAGCGAAAGCTATTCGCCGCCCGAGGGCACCGACCTGACGCTTGACCTGCAGTTCAGCCGCGAACGGGTGACGCTCGCGAATTTCTCCGCCAAGCTTGACGGCCAGGCGGTGCGAGCCAGTGGCCAGATCGAAATGAACGATGCCCGCTGGCGGCAATTGTGGCGCGAGCCCGCGGCCTTCGACTGGAGCGAGGCCGGGGGCAAACTGGAAATTCCTGATGCCGACCTCGCTCCGTTGGCGCATCGGGCACCCCATTTTATCGCGGCCCTGGGTCGTCTCCGGGCCCGGATCGAGCTCAGCCCCGGCCGCAAATTCTCGGGTGAATTGTACCTGACCGACGCCGCCTCCCGGCCCCTGCCGCCCTTCGGCACGCTGCAACAAATCAACGCCGATCTCACGCTCGACGACCATACCCTCACCGTGCGCTCGTTGAGCGCCAAACTCGGCGGCGAGCCGGTCGTACTAGACGGCAGCCTCACGCTCGTCCCCGGCGCCGCACCCCGGCTGGCCCTCGGACTCAAGGGCACCAACCTGCCGCTCGTGCGCAACACCGGGCTGATCCTGCGGAACGATCTCGACGTGCGCGCCACGACCGACCCGGCGGGCGTGACGCGCCTCACCGGCACCATCACGCTGCGCGACAGCCTCGTCCTGGCCAATCTCAACGACCTGCTCCCCACCGGTCCGCGGGGAGTGACGCGCCAGCCGCCGTATTTCGCGGTGGCGGCCGAGCCCTACCGCCACTGGCCGCTGGACATCACTGTGCGCGGCCCGCGGGCGATCCGAATTCGCACCACGGTGTTCAACGGCACCGCCTCCCCCCGCTTCCATCTGGGCGGCACGCTCGGCGAGCCGCGGGCCGTGGGTGAACTGACCGTGGATCAGGGCCAGGTGCTTTTTCCCTTTGCCTCCTTCAAGGTGCGGCAGGGCATCGTGCGCCTGAGCGAAGCCGATCCCTTCCACGCCAAGGTCAACCTGAACGCGACCTCGCAGCGGCGCGACTACCAGTTGCGGCTGGAAGTGACGGGCCAGCTGCCGACCCCGATCATCACGTTGTCGTCAGCGCCGGCCCTCGCCGCCGAGGACGTGCTGCTGATGGTGATGACCGGACAGCCGCCGTCCGGTGAAACTGCTTCCTCCGGCGCCCAGCGGCTCGGCCTTTTGGGCGTCTATCTCGGGCGCGGCATCTTTCAGGACCTCGGCCTCGGCGGCGAAGACCGCCTCGAGATCTCCGCCGGCCAGCAGGTTTCCCAACAGGGCCGAGAAACCTATGAGTTCGAGTACAAGCTCGGCGAAAAATGGTCGCTCGTGGGCGAATACGACCGGTTTGACCAATACAACACGGGCCTCAAATGGCGCGTCTACACCCAGGAGAGCACGCCGCGTGAAGAAAAATAGTTTCACCATTCCCGGCTGGCGCACGGTCCTCCTTATCGCCCTGGCCCTGGGCGGCCCCGCGTCGCTGTCCGCCGCTGAACTGCACGTACGCGGCCTGGGCTGGTTCGGCAACCGCACCGCCGAACAGCGATTGAAACTTCTGCTCGGGAACCGGGCTGGGGCCACGCTGGACGCGAACATTATCGAGGACGCTGCCATTGTGCTGGTTTCCACGCTGACCGACGACGGCTACCTGAAGCCCGGGCTCACGGTGGAAGCCGTGCTGACTGACGGACGCACCGTCTCCCACCCGCTTGACGCCCGGCTCGAACAGCCGTTGCCCCGTCCGCTGACCACCACTGCGGCCACCCTGCATATTGACCGGGGCCGGCAATTCACATTGAGGGAAATCAGTTTCACCGGCCTGATCGTGGTCACGGAAAAGAAGGCGCGCGCCCTGTTTGTCAGCGAAGGCCGGCTCATCCCGCTTGCCTCCGAGCGCATTTATTCCCCCGGCCGGCTGCGGCGGTCGCTGGGCAATCTCACGGAACTGCTGCACCAGCTCGGCTACGCGGACGCCATTGTGACGGCGACGGGGACCCAAATCGACCAGACCACGGGACAGGTCCACGTCAGGGTGGTCGTGCAGGAAGGCCGCCAATGGCTCGTGCAGGCCTTGCAGTATGTGGTGGCCGGCGGCGGCGAGGCCCCGACCGGACTCGCCGACCAGCGCCTCGGCCGACCGTGGAATTCGTTTTGGCGGCAGGATGTCGCGACGGCGATCCGCCGCTGGTATTACACCAGGGGCCATCCCGACGTGGAACTCACCCTCACACCGCAAAGCACGGCCCAACCCGACGGCACGGTGGCCGTGACCGTGGTGGCCCGCATCGCCCCCGGACCGGAAGTGCGCGTGGGGGCGGTGCGTTTCACCGGCAACCGCTACACGCGCGAAGCCACCCTGCGCCGCTTCATCCGCAGCACGCCGGGCGATCTGCTCAATCCCATCCGCTTCAACAACAGCCTGACGCGGATTTCGCGGCTCGGCGTCTTTCGCGCCGTGGACCTGCGCTACGAACCCGCCGATGGCGCCACGCGCGATGCCGTCTTTGCGCTGACCGAGGGGCGGCGGCAGGAGGTCAGCCTGCTGGCCGGCTACGGCAGTTATGAACATTTGCGGGGCGGTCTGGAGTGGCGGCATTACAACGTCTTTGGCCGCGCCCAGATCAGTAGCGTCAAGCTGGTGCAATCCATGAAGAGTTCGCAGGGCGACTTCATCTACACGGTGCCGGAACTGTTCGGCACACCGCTTGACGGCAGCGTGCGCCTGTTCGGCCTGCACCGCGAGGAGCCCTCCTTCCTGCACGAGGAATACGGCACCAATGTTTCGCTGCTCTGGCCCATACGCCGGTTCCGGTTCGCCCTGACCACCGGCTACACTTTCAAGCACCTGCGCGACACCGACAACGAACTGGCCACCAGCGCCACCGACCAGAATCAGGCCGATGTCGGCAGCGTTGACGTCGGCCTGGTGCGGGACCGCCGCGACAACCCGCTGCGGCCGCGCCGGGGTTACAAGCTGTCGCTGCAGAACGAGTGGGCCGATCAGATTTTTGGCGGCAACGTGGCCTACCAGCAGTTCATTCTCGCCGGCTCCTATCACACCGCCTGGGGCGACGGACGCTGGATTCATCTCGGGCTGGCCCACGGCGTGGTGACCACGCTCGGCGCGCCGGATGACTCTGAACTGCCGGTCAGCGTGCGCTTCTTCCCCGGCGGCGACGGATCCATCCGCGGCTACCCGC
>JBIJDP010000423.1:0-3438 GCA_044344065.1 Opitutaceae bacterium | reverse complement strand
CGCTCCATGGCCAATAGACCGCCAGCGCATCCCATTGGAACCGCTCCACGATGCGGACGTAGATCTCCATGCACTGGCCGACGGCGCGTTCCTTCTGCGCCGCGTTCATGCCGGCCCAGGTGTTCCGGTCGGGGAAGCGCAGCCCGAAGGCCTCATGCTCGAGCTCGAACATGGTTTCGAAATGCGGCGGCCGGTCCGGCTCCTCGAACCGCAGGGTCTTCAGCATGCGTTCCTTGCCGGTCATGGCGGAGTCAATTGAGGCCTTGGCGTAGGGCTCGCGCTCGCGCGAGGCCGCGAATGCGTGGCGAATGTCCAACCGGCTCTGCGCAAGCGCAGGCCCTACGGGAATCGTTGACCGTCGGCAGGCAGGCCCTGGACGTTTGCGACGGCATGCGGTTCAGGCGAACTTCTCGAGCTTTGACCAGTCGTAGTCCTCGCCGCAGGGTCCGCCCATGGCGGAGGATTTGCGCTCGATGACGCGGCCGTTGAAGTCGTGCAGCGGGAAGTACCAGCTCACGATCTCCTCGGCGGTGGACGGCATGTAGTGGGCGATGAAACTGCGGCGCCAGAGCGTCGGGTGCGTGTTGGGCTCCGAGCCGTGGATGACGCTGCCGTTGAAGAACAGGACGTCGCCCGGATCCAGGTTGGCGGGCACGGGTTGCCGGCCGTCTGGCGGCGGGACGTAGTTGTTGACGAAGCTCCGTTTGCCGTCCGCGGGCTGCGGACACTGGATCGCGAGATTGTGCGTGCCGGGCACGACGCTCAAACCGCCGTTCGCGGTGATGGCGGGGTCAATGGCCGTCCATGCCGCGATGCAGGTGCCGGGTTTCACCATCAGGTAAAAGTTGTCCTGGTGCAGGGCCTGGCCGCGACTGCCCGGCGGCTTGAAGTAGACCATGGACTGGCAGGCGATCGGATCGTCGTCCTCGAGCAGCGCGCGGACGATGGCGCCGATGCGCGGATCGAGCATCATGCTTTTGCCGATCGGCTGGTGGCGGTGGATGTGCAGCATGCGCGGGTAGCGCTTGAGCGGATCGGGATCGAGGGAGCCGTCGGAGTTGACCTTGGGTTCCCAGTATTCAGGGATGGGTTTTCCGGCGGCGGCGAGGTCGTCGATCACCTGCTTGATCGCGGCGATCTCCGCCTTGGTCCAGAGTTGGCGGACGATCAGAAAGCCTTCGGTGCGGTAGGACTCCCGTTGGGCCGGGGTGAGCGTGCAGGCGGGGGCGGTGGTCGCTTTCATAGGTGTGGGAGTAGAGGAATCAAATTGCCGTCATCGCGTTGCCGCCGCAGACGGGCAGGAACACGCCGGTGATGTAGCCCGCGAGGTCGGAGGCGAGGAAGGCCACGGCGTTGGCAATGTCCTGTTCGGTGCCCCATTTTTTCAACGGGATGCCGTGCAGGTAGGCCTCGGGCCGGCCGGCGGCGGGGCGGTTCTCGCTGACCATCCAGCCCGGGGCGACCTGATTGACGGTGATGCCGTGTTCGCCGACCTCGCGCGCGAGGACGCGCAGGACGCCGTCCATCCCGCGCTTGCCGGCGACATAAGCGGACTGGTTCGCCGTGTTCTGCAGGGCGCACTCGGTGTTGATCGCGATGACCCGGCCGTGCTTCCTCGCCTTCATCTCCGGGACAAAGGCCTGCGCCATCAGCACGTTTTGCAGGACGCAGCTCTCAAATTGCGAACGGTAGTCGGCGGGTGACTGATCGAGCACCTTGGTCCACTGGTACTGGATGACCGCGTTGGTGACGATGATGTCGGGGGCGCCGAGGGATTGCCTGACGGCATCGCGCATGCGGTCGACCGCGGCCTTGTCGGTGATGTCAGCCTGAAAGACTTGGGATCCCGGCAGTTCCTTCTGCAAGGCAACCGCGCGGTCGGCGGCCGCATGATAGTGAATCGCCACGCGGGCGCCGCAGCCGGCGAGCGTGCGGGTGATGACGCGACCGAGTTCGCCGGTGGCGCCGGTGACGAGGGCCACGCGGCCGGTGAGATCGATTTTCATGCGCACACGGCCTGGTGGCCGCCATCCACGATCAGGCCCACGCCGTTGATGTACGCGGCCTCGGGCGAGCAGAGCAGGGCAACGGCGTTGCCGATGTCCTCCGGCGTGCCGATGCGGCCGACCGGCACGCGGGTCTTGATGAACGCGGCCGGCTCGGGCTTCTCCCAGTGAAACTTGGTCATGTCCGTGAGAATCATGCCGGGGGCGACGCCGTTGCACGTGATGCCCTTGGGCCCGAGCGAAATGGCAAAACTTTTCATGAGCATGTGCAGGCCGGCCTTGGAGGCGGCGTAGTCGCCCTGCTGCGCGGAGGTGACGTTCACGGCGAGCGAGGTGATGAAGATGACGCGCCCGCCCTGGCCGCGCTTGATCATCTCCCTGGCGGCGAGCTGCGTGCAGTGGAAGGCGCCGTTCAGGTTCACGTCCATGGTTTTTTTGAACATCGCCTCGCTCATCTCCATGATGTCCACGAACGGGCAGATGCCGGCGTTGTTCACGAGAATGTCGATCCGGCCGAAATGTTTCACGGCTTTCCGGACCATGGTTGCGACCTGGGTGCGGTCGCAGATGTCGCAGACCAGTCCCAGGGTTTTCACGCCGGTAGCGGCGGCCAGTTGCTTCGCCGACTTGCGGGCGGCCGGGCCGTTCATGTCGGCGATGACAATTTGGGTGCCCTGGCGGGCAAGACAGGTGGCGATACCGTAGCCGATGCCGCGCGCGGCACCGGTGATGAGGGCGACTTTTTTCTGCATGGGTAAGGGGGCGACTGAAGGGTAAACGGATCAGGCGGACGCTTAGTGACTGTGCGGGGGATCGGGCAGGAGGCGAGCCAGGTTATTGGCGAGGATAGCGAATCCATCGTCGTTCGGATGGATGCCATCGGTGAAGAATTCGGACTGGGGCGGAATCAGGGATTGGCCGTCAATGATCCTCAGCGCGGGATCGGTGATGGACAGGGCCGCCGTGGCGATTGCGTGGCGGTATTCGGCGAGCAGGTGACATTGGTCGCTGGCCTGAACATGGCTGCTCCACAGCGGAGTGATGACCACGATGGGCCGGCGGGGACTGCCGCCTGAACGCAGGGCTCGCAGGATCGTGGTGTACTTGTGCTGGCAGTCGTCAGGAGCCCGTTGATGGTAGTAGTCGTTGAATCCCAGCAGGACGCTGACGATGTCGGCCGAGATGCCTGCCAGTGCCGCTCCGTCTTCCGCCTCGATGCAACGGCCGCCGATGCCGGCATTGCAGGTCTCCCAGTTTTTCGCGGCACCGACGAGTGAAGGGTAGCTGGCGAGAGCCGAGGTGGCATGGAAGCCCTGCGTGATCGAGTCGCCGCAGGCGAGCCAGCGGATCATTGGCACGGCGGTTGACGGCTGCAGCAACCGTGCCCCTGGCGGCAGTGAGATGCCGAGCAGATCGACCGCATCCCCGTAGG
>JBIJDP010000422.1:0-3445 GCA_044344065.1 Opitutaceae bacterium | reverse complement strand
CACATCAGCCTCAAGCGCTGGCCGCTCATCCTGAACTCGACGAACCTCAAGGTGATCCCGACCTCCTGCCTCGGCATTGCGGCCTGTTATTTCCGCGGACGCGTCACGGCCGCGGACAGCTGGCTCGAGCTGGCCCGATCGAGCGCACATTCCTTTGCGACCATGTACGGCAGCGACGGCTGTTACGACGAGGGTATCAGTTACTGGGGTTACACCACGCTTTACCTCGCGCTTTTCGCCGAGGCGTTGTGGCGCACGCAGGGGATCGACGACCGCAAACTGATCAATTACCCGGGCACCATCCGCTACGCGCTTTGCAACACCATGCCCCGGGTCAATACCCACCGGAAGATCCAGGAGCACTTGTCTGTGCCTGGGTACATGATGCCGACGGTGAAGCCCGAGTTCGACGTTGTGAACCATGGCGACTCGAACGGGGCCGTGGAGGTTTCCGTCGCTGCCTGGGTGGCGCGCACCCACGGCGATCCCGTGGCGCAATTCGTCGCGCGCGAGATTGGCGAGGTTAAGCAACTCTACGGTCTCATCTGGTACGATCCGAAGGCTCCGTCCGCCGCCCCCGGCGCCGAACTCCTCGATCACCGGCAGGCCAATGGCATCGTGATTTCCCGCACCGGCTGGACCGCCCAGGACAGCGTCCTCGCCCTGCGCAGCGGCGGCCCGGGCAACCATGAGCACGCCGACCGCAACAGCGTCATCTTCAAGGCCTATGGCGACCGCCTCCTGCACGATCCCTTCGGCGCCGCCTACATGGTGCATCAGCCGCGCTGGCTGCTCCGGCAGACCGAGGCGCACACCGCCGTGCTCATCAACGGCCAGGGTCACCAGTACCACAAGGGCGAGGAGGGCACCAACGCCTCCTGGGCCTTTGCGCACCTGCTCGATTACGCCACCGGTCCGGGCTGGATGCGCGTCACCAGCGACGCCACCGAGGCCTACCAACTCGTCAACGAGCAGGTGGTGCGCGTGCACCGCACCCTCGTTTTCCTCAAGCCCGACCTCGTCATCTTCCTCGACCGCGTGGCCGTGAAGGACACTCCGGCCACGGTGCAATTGCGGTTTCAAGCCTTCCACGACGACCTTGCGGCCGAGCTGACGGCGACCGGTACGGAATTCACCATCACGAGGCCGCTGGCCTCGCTGCACGGCTGCACGGCGTCCACCGGCTCACTGCAGGTGCGCACCGGCCGGCTCGCCCTGGAGGACAAGGACGGCATCCAACCCTTTATCGAGGTCGGGTCTGCCGCCGCGCTGGAGCACGAGATTATCACCGTGTGCAGCGCCCGCCCGGCCGGAGAGGCGCATGGCCGGCTCCAGATCAGCCGCGAGGGCGGCAGCTGGAAGGTGACCGGCATGCTGGCCGGCCGCTCGATTTCCGTTACGCTCACTCCCTCGGCCGGCCATGCGGCTCCGCAGGTTTCCCTCTGATTTTCATCCCATGAACATTGACTCTTCCTCCGTCAAATCCGCCGGACTCCCGGGTCGCGATTTGCTTTTCGATGCAAAAGATCTGTCCCGCATCCGGGCCAATCTCGCCCTGCCGCGGTTCGCGGAGTTGCGGGCGACCCTTTTCCCGGCCGACCTGCCGGCGAAGGAGAAATTCCTGCGCGAGGAGGTGCGCTTGGAGAATCTGATGTATGACCTCCTGAAGGTCCGCCAGATTCTCGAGCAGTCATCCCTCGCCTACGTGTTGGAGCGCGACCCCGTGCAACTGCGGGTCGCAAAACTGGCGCTGAACCGCCTGTGCGCCTACCAGCGCTGGGATTATTTCCTCGAGGGCGGCAAGCAGACCATCGGCCTGCAGCGCGCGCCCGAGGCGACGATCGCCTGCGTGCTGGCGCTCGACTGGCTGGGGGACGAGTTGACGGAAGCGGAGCGCGCCGAGGTCGAGCGCTGCATCATCACCCTAGGCGCACCGGCGTGCTACACCACGCTTTACGGGATGAAATTCCCCGACCGCGTGCGCGGATGGACGCAGGACCCGCGGGAGAAAATGCCCTTCGTGATCGATATGGGGCGCTGGCCGCTGATCCTCAACGCCACCAACCTGAAGGTCATCCCCATCTGCGGCCTCGGCTTCGCCGCCATCGCGCTGCAAGGCCGGCATCCCGACGCGGGCAAGTGGCTTGAGCTGGCGCGGCAGAGCGCCCGCGCCTTTGCGATCATGTACGGGCTCGACGGCGCCTACGACGAGGGTCCCGGCTACTGGGGCTACACGACGATGCACATGATCCTCTTTGCCGACGTGCTGTACCGGAAGCTGGGCATCGACGACCGCCATCTCATCAATTATCCGGGCACCGTGCGCTATGCGATCAGCCTGGCCATGCCGACGGCAGCCAATCCCAAGGACACCGTGAACTTCAGCGACGCGGGGGGCCTCGACACGACCGTCGCCGCGTGGGTGGGCCTGACGCACGGCGACCGGGTTTCCAACCATGTGGCGGCGAATATCGGGGGCCTGTCGCACTGGCCAGCGGCGGTCTGGTTCCGGCCGGAAGCGCCGGCGGAGGCACCGGGCGCGGACCTGCATGATATGCGCCTCAGCAACGACATCGTCATCTCCCGCACGGGCTGGGAGGCGGCGGACGGCGTGGTCGCCCTGCGCAGCGGCGGACCGGCCAACCACGAGCATGCGGACCGCAACAGCGTGCTGTTCAAGATTTATGGCGAGCGGCTGTTCCATGACCCCTTCGGCGGCGCCTACATCGCTTCCGTGCCGCGCTGGCGGCTGCGCCTCACCGAGGCGCATTCGGCCGTGCTCATCAACGGCCAGGGGCACCAGTACCACGACGGCCGCGAGGGCACCAATGCCTCCTGGGCCAATGCCAGCGTGACCGACTTCCGCACCGGTCCGGGCTGGATGAAGGTGACGAGTGATGCGACCGAGGCCTACCAGTTGGTGAACCCGGATGTGACGCAGGTGGAGCGCACGCTGTTTTACCTCAAGCCCGACGTCCTTTTGATCCTCGACCGTGTCAAGGTCGCCAAGGCCGCGACCGTGCAGGTGCGTTACCAGGTGTACAACGACGACGGCGGCGGGGCCGTGACGGCGGCGGACGGCCGGTTCACCATCACGCGGCCGAAGGCGGTCCTCGTCGGATCCGTGCAGACGGCGGGTCCGGCCAGCGTCCACGTTGGCAGGATCGAACTGGCCGAAAGCACGAGCACCTACCAGCCCGCGAAGGCCAGCGTGCACGAGTTTGCGGAGATCGAGAGCGCAGCGGCCAATTCCCATGTCATCCTGACCGTGGCGGCGGCGAGTCCGGCGGGCACCACGCCGGGAACGTTGAAGATCACGGCGATCGACGGCGGCTGGCGGGTCGAGGGCAGGCATGCCGGTCGATCAATCCGGGTGGAACTCGTATTGAAGGATCGCGCGTTGCCGGAGGTAAGAATCCTCGGAGCGTAATGGACTCCGCATTTT
>JBIJDP010000421.1:0-3448 GCA_044344065.1 Opitutaceae bacterium | reverse complement strand
TCTATCCCGCGCAGGGCAACGAGGATGCCGTCGCGTTCGACCATGCCGCCGATCCGTCCCGCGCCGCCGCGCTGGCCGCCGCCCGCCAGGAAAAAAAGCCGGTCATCTCCGGCACCGTCGGCATCGCCGGCCAGGGACCGGGCTTCGTCATCTACACCCCCATCATTCACAAGGGCGAGCTCACCGGCTACGCCGCCGCGGAATACCTTTACGCGCGCTTCTTCGCAACCCTCACCGCCACGCGCCTCAAGCTCGGCGCGGATTATCATCTCAGCATCACCATCGGCGGCGACACGGTCTACTCCACCCTCCCCGCCGGCGCCGACATCCGCGAGGAACTCACGGTCGGGAAATCCTACACCATTCACGACCGGCGGCTGCGTCTCAGCCTCGCGCCCTCCCCCGAAGCCCAGGCCCGCGACCGCCACTACCTGCCGGAGTTCACCCTGGTCGCCGGCATCGGCTTCGCCGTGCTGCTGGGCCTCAGCGTGCACCTCGCCCGGCGGGCCCGCGCCGACCAGCGCACGGCCGAGCTATCCAACGCGCGGCTTCACGCCGAAAACGAGGAGCGCCGCCGCATCGAGACCCAGCTCAAGCTCGCCGACGAACGGCTCCACCTCGCGCTCGATTCCACCCAGATCGGCATCTTCGAGTTCCAGGTCGCCACGCGCGAGGTCCATTACAGCCCGGGTCTCTGGACCATGCTCGGCTACGATCCCGCCCGCATCCCCTCCACCATCGAGGCCTGGCGCGAACTTGTGCACCCGGAGGACCGGCCCGCCTACCTGGCCCGGAGTGAAGCCCAGCTGCGCGGCGAGGTCGGCTTCGTCGACTCCGAATACCGCGTGCGCCATCTCAACAACGGGTGGCGCTGGATATCCATGCGCGCCCGGACCGTCGCGACCGGCGCCGACGGCAAGCCCCTCCGCATCATCGGCACGATGCAGGATATCACCTCCCGCCGTGAGTCGGAGCAGGCCCTCCGCGCCAGCCAGGCCGAGGCCCGCAAGCTCTCCCTCGTCGCCGCCAAGACCGACAACCCGGTAATCATCGGCGTGCCCGACGGCCGCATCGAGTGGGTGAATGAAAGCTTCACCCGCGTCATGGGTTACGCCCTGAACGAAGTCGTCGGCCGGCATCTGATCGAGCTGCTCACCGATCCCGACGCCAACCCCGCCAGCCTCGGCCAGGTGCGCCACGCCCTGGAACAGGGCCAGACCCTCTCCACCGATTTCCGCTGTCAGGCCAAGTCCGGCCGGAAGTACCACCTGCACCTCGAGGTGCAGCCCGTCCGCACGGACCCCGCCGGGCTGACCCATTACATCGTCATCGCCACCGACATCACCACGCGGGTCGCGACCGAGCAGGAATTGCGCCGCGCCAAGAGCGAGGCCGACTCCGCCTCGCGTTCCAAGAGCGACTTCCTCGCCTCCATGTCGCACGAGATTCGCACGCCCATGAACGGCGTCATCGGCATGACCAGCCTGCTCGCGGAGACCCCGCTCTCCCCGGAGCAGCGCGAGTACGTCAACACCATCCGCACCTCCGGCGAGGCCCTGCTCACCATCATCAACGACATTCTTGATTTCTCCAAGATCGAGTCCGGCAAGATGGAGATCGAGCACATGCCCTTTGAGCTCTCGCTCTGCCTCGAGGAGGCCTTCGATCTCTTCGCCCTGCCGGCCTCCGCCCGCAAGATCGAGCTCACCTACCACATCCACCCCGACATCCCCGCCTGGATCCTCAGCGACGTCACCCGCCTCCGCCAGATCATCGTCAACCTCGTCAACAACGCCGTCAAATTCACCCCCGCCGGCAGCGTCTCCGTCGTGGCTCGCCGCCAGCCCGCCCCGGACGGCTACCCGCCCGGTTCCTTCCTCCTCGAGTTTGCGGTGCGCGACACCGGGGTCGGCATCCCCGCCGACCGGCTCGACCGCCTCTTCAAGGCCTTCTCGCAGGTGGACTCCTCCACCACGCGCAAGTACGGCGGCACCGGCCTCGGCCTCGCCATCTGCCAGCGCCTCGCCACCCTCATGGGCGGCACCATCAGCGTCCAAAGCACCATCGGCGAAGGCTCGAGCTTCACCTTCAGCATCATCACCGAGCCGGCCGCCCTCGACCAGGAATCCGCCCCGCCGGCCATGCCGGCCGTCCTGCGCGAAAACCTCATTCTCATCGTCGAGGATCATCCGGTCACCCAGGCCCGGCTCCGCACCCAGCTCGCCGCCTGGGGCATCCGCTGTGAAATCGTCGCCACGCCCGCCGCGGCCCTCGAGTTCGCCGCCACCCTCCAGCGTCCGCCCGCCCTGCTGCTCATTGACGGCGACGAGACCGAAGGCCATTCCCCGCTGGAAACCCTCCTGCCCATCCGCGCACCCCGCCTGCTGATGCTTCCCTTCGGCCAGAACGCCACCGAGGCGCCCGGCGACGGCCTCCCCTTCGGCACCATCTACAAGCCGCTCAAGACCCCGGCCCTGCTGCACGCACTCTCCCATATTCCCGACCCGGCCACGCTCACGGCCAAGACCGACATCTCCCCGCCGCCGCGCAGCGTGCTCGCCGAGGAAATTCCGCTCAGCATCCTCCTCGCCGAGGACAACACCGTGAACCAGAAGGTTGCCCTCCGTTTCCTGGAGCGCCTCGGTTACAATGCCGATGCCGTCAACAACGGGCATGAAGCCGTCGCCGCCGTCGAGTCGCGCCACTACGATCTCGTGCTGATGGACCTCCAGATGCCCGAGATGGACGGCTTCGAGGCCTGCAAGGAGATCCGCCGCCGCCTGCCCCCCGAGCAGCAGCCCGTGGTCATCGCCCTCACCGCCAATGCCATGCAGGGCGACCGCGAACGCTGCCTGGATGCCGGCATGGACGACTACATCAGCAAGCCCGTGAAGATGCACGAGATCGTCGATGCCATCCACCGGCAGTTCATCGTCGCCGACCCGCAATCGCTGGAACCCCCGCCGGCGACTGACGGCAGCACCGCTACCACCTGAGACGGATGGTCGGAGTCAACAGTGGGCCCAATGCGCGAAGACGGACACGCCGGCCTTAACTGTAGGAGCGGCTTTACGCCGCGATAAATCGCTTCCGATCGCGGCATAAAGCCGCTCCTACATCATTGCCGCCATCTCCGCCGCATGCGCCGGATCGGCCGCGAGATTGCGCAACTCCAGCGGATCCCGCTCCAGGTCGAAATACAGCCAAGGCGTGCCATCGGCATTGAGCACGAGCTTGCGCGCCGGCGAACGCAGGCCGTGCCACACGCGGTCGCATTGCTGCGGCAACCGCACCACGCTGGGCATCGAGATCGCCGCCGCCCGCCGTGTAGTCCGCCACGTCCGCCCATCCGCCCAGGCCAGTGTCATCGCCGGCAGATCCAGGAGTGACACCGCCGACTCATCGCGGCGCGGCGACTCCGCGGGATGTCGCACCAGCAGCGGCACGC
>JBIJDP010000420.1:0-3462 GCA_044344065.1 Opitutaceae bacterium | reverse complement strand
CGATGGCCTGACCGAGTTCGACGAGTCCGCCCTCGCCGGGATCGTTCAAGCCCAGGACCACCGTCGGGCCCTTCCAACCGGCGGCCGTGAGATACCAGAGCGGCACGAGGGCGCCGTGATCCAGCGGTCCATGACTGATGTCCCAGAAGTGGAGTCCGCGCCGGCCGGCTGCCTGCTCGAGGTGGCTGGCAAAGGACCGGTCAACCGGCAGGTCCACCGTATCCTCCGGCGCACCGAAAATCTCCAGCGAACCGCGCAGCCGTATCGACTGCCACAGGCCGAAGGACCCGGGCAGGCGCGGCGAATGCGGGGAAATCAGCACGATCGTATCGGGCTGAGCGGCCAGAGCGTGAGCGGCGACGAGCTTCATCGCCCGTGCCGTGGCGGCGGCGTCCGCCAACCGCTCCCGCCCCACGCCCGGCACGAGGATCGGGGCGTGCGGCATCAGACCTGCAAAAACGATGGCTCCAGCCGTCATGGCGGCACCTCTGGTCCGGAGCTTAACGCGTGACCGGGCTTTGGCAATGAGCGAAAGGGGGCCCGGGCAGTAGCGAGTAGCGGGTAGCGAGCATGACGAACGCACACCTCGCCTTACCACATCGCCACGCAACAAGGAGCCTGCCCGCAGGCTTCCACCTCGCGAAAGAGCTCTTCAATCTGGCAGCGAGCTTACTTTCAGGATGCTCGCTACCCACTATCCGCTACTCGCTACTAACTGCCCCTACTTCAGCCCTCTTCCCCCGGTAATAATCATCGGCGCCCGCTCCAATTGCGTTGTTTTGCAAACGGCCACCCGCCAAAGATCGGCCGCATGGCCCGATCCACTGTCTCCGCCAAGAAACGCCGTGTTCACTATGTGCCCAGCACCCATTGGGATCGCGAATGGCACATGCCCCTCATGGGCTTCCGCTTCGGCCTCGTCCAGCTGCTCGACCGCGTGTGCGCGGCGCTGGAGGACGGCACGCTGCCCGGACCTTTCCAAACCGACGGGCAGTCGATCCTGCTGGAGGACTACCTTGAAATCCGCCCCGATCGCCGCGCGCAGGTCGAGAGACTGTGCCGGGCGGAGAAACTCGCGGTCGGCCCGTGGTACTCGATGCCCGACGAGTTCACCGTCTCGGGCGAGGCGATCATCCGCAACCTGCTCATCGGCCGCGTGCAGGCTCGGGCCTTCGGTGCCGAGGCGGCGTGCGCGGGCTACGTGCCCGACATGTTCGGCCACAACAGCCAGCTCCCGCAGATTTTCGCCGGCTGCGGCATCCACGCCGTCATTCTCTGGCGCGGCGTGAACGACGAGACGAAGCGCAATTTCCTCTGGCGCGGCGCCGACGGCACGGTGCTGCCCTGCCACAAGTTCGCCCGCCAGGGCTACGGCGCGTACCAGGCCCATGTCGGCCGCGCGCACGAACCGAACCGCCTCATCGAGGAAGAGCCCGAGGCCTTTGCGAAACACCTGGAAAAATGGCTCGGCGAGGAAGCCGCGGCCACCGACGTGGACGCGATCCTGCTGCACGATTCCTGCGACCACCAGGAGTGGAGTCCGCGCCGCTTTGCGATGCTGGTGGAGGCGCTGAAAAAGAGCGGCCGGTACGAACTCGTCCACTCTTCCTTCGACGACTACCAGCGCGACCTGATCGCGCAGCAAAAGCGCATCACCGGCCGACTCGAAGGCGAGCTCCGCGACCCGGGCAGCTCGATCTGGGGCGAGCAGCCCCTTGAGGCCAGCATGCAATGGCTCATCCCCGGCGTGCTCTCCAGCCGCGTGCGCCTGAAGCAGGCCAACGCGCATTGCCAGACCCTGCTCACCCAGTGGGCCGAGCCGTTCACCACCTTCGCAAGCGCCGCGCTCGGCGCGGAATTCGCCCCGGGCTTCCTCGACCTCGCGTGGCGCCAGCTCCTGCAAAACCATGCGCACGACTCGATGGACGGCTGCAGCGTGGACCAGGTCCACAAGGACATGGAGCACCGCTTCGACCAGTGCCGCGTCATCGCCGACCGGCTCACGATCAGCGCCACCAGCCGCCTCGCCGCCAGCGTGCCGGGCGAGTTGAAGGACGACGAGATGCGCGTCACGGTGTTCAATCCCCTACCCCGCGATTTCGCCGGCGTCGCCGAAGTGGCGTTGGAAATCCCCACGACGTGGCCGGTGTTCAACGAATTCTTCGGCTTCGAGCCCAAGCCCGCCTTCCGCGTCTACGGCGGCGACGGCAGGGAAGTGCCCTACCAGCGCCTCGGCCAGGCCATGAACCGGGTGCGCCCGCGCCTGCGGACGACCAAGTTTCCCGAGACCGTCAGCAACCACCACGTCTCTGTCGCGCTGCGCCTCACCATCCCGGCGCTCGGCTACACCACGCTCACCGTGCGCAGCGCCAAGCCCGAGACACCCACGCGCCACCCGGAGGTCCCCGGCCTCGCCACCAGCGAGCGCGGCATGGCCAACGAGCACCTCGCCGTGCAGATCGAGGCCAACGGCACGCTCACCCTGACCAACCGCGCGACCGGCCGCACCTACCGCGACCTGCTCACGTTCGAGGACTGCGCCGACATCGGCGACGGCTGGTACCACGGCCTCGCAATCAATGACCAGGTCTTCGTGTCCACCGCCAGCCGCGCGGACGTCGCCCTGGTGCAGAACGGCCCGCTGCTCACAACCTTCCGCATCCGCACGGTCATGCAGGTGCCGGAGACCTTCCAGTTCGACCGCATGGTCCGCTCGGACAAGTTCACCGAACTCGTCATCGACAGCCTGGTCAGCCTGCGCCCCGGTCAGCGGCACCTCGACGTGCAGACGACCGTCAACAACACCGTCGACGACCACCGCGTCCGCGTCCTCCTGCCCTCGGGCACGTCGGCGAAGACCTATCTCGCCGACACACCGTTCGACGTCGTGGAGCGCCCCATCGCCCTGCGGCAGGACAACCACGAGTACCGCGAACTCGAAGTGGAGACGAAGCCGAAGCAAAGCTGGACCGCAGTGCACGACGCCCGGCACGGCCTCGCGGTCGTCGCCGACGGCGGCCTGCTCGAGACCGCCGTGCGCGACCTGCCAAGCCGGACCATCGCGCTGACGCTCTTCCGCGGGTTCCGCCGCACTGTCTTCACCGACGGCGAGCCCGGTGGCCAGCAACGCGGATCGCTGGTTTTCCGCTATGCCATCGTCCCGCTCGCCGGTGCGCCCGACCGCACGCAATTGTGCGAACTCGGCCAGCGGCTCGCGGCGGGTCTGCGGGTGGTGCAATTGCGCAGCGCGGATTTGCCGATCTACCGTGGGAAGGCGGAGTTCGGTAACCCCGCCCTGCCATTGACCTCGGGCCTGCTCAGGCTGGATGGTCCGGCTGTGGTCAGTTGCGTGCGGCAGGTGGGCGGCGCCGTGGAAATCCGCCTTTTCAACCCGCATCCCCGCCGCATCACGGCCAGCCTCGCACTCACCAACCCGTCCTTCAAGCCGGCCAAGGCCGCACT
>JBIJDP010000419.1:0-3469 GCA_044344065.1 Opitutaceae bacterium | reverse complement strand
CAGCAGCTCTTCCGCGCTTCCGTTTTCACCCGGCCGCCGCCCCATCACCGGCAAATCCTTGTCCTGCGCCGCCGCCAAGGCGATCTGCTCCCGCTCGGTTTCGTTCATGGTCAGCGCGGGTTGGACGATTGAAGGCAAAACCACCACACACTCCCAGCCGGAGCCGTCGAACCATTGCGACCAGTTGAGGATGCTCCCGTAGGTGCGGTAGTACGGTACATTTGCGGCGGGACCGGCCGTGGCCGGCACGGCCACCACCACGAGATCGGGCGGGGTCAGCTCGGGCTGCGCGCGATATTTGAACCAGCCGTACTCCTTGGCCGCGGCTTCAAGTTCGCCGAGGTTTTTCCCGGCGGTGTCGCAGGCGGTCACCTCCACGCGGGCCCCGGGATACAGCCGACGCAGGGCCGGGCCGATGAGGGCGTCCACGGGGATCATCGCCAGCACGCGCAGCGGCTGGCCGGACTGCAGCTTGGCGCGGATTTGCGCGAAAGGGGGAATTCCTGCCGGTGCCCGCGGAACAACCGCCGGGGCGGTCTGACCGGTCAGGGTCTGCGCCGCGGTGGCGGCGATGAGGGCATGGCCGCGCAGGTTGGGGTGGATCGTGTCGCTCATCAGCCGCACCCACTCGCCGGGTTCGCGGGCCTGGATGCTAGAAAAGGCGGCGAACACATCGGCCACCGGCACCTGCAGTTCGCGCCCGGCGGCACGGGCCAATGCGGCAAAAGCGGCGACTTTTTCCGGCGGACGTGCGCTGTCGCCGGGATGCACGGCGTTGGGGGTCAGCAGGAGCAGCTCACTGCCCGCGGACCGCGTGCGGTGGACGATTTCCCCGAGATTCGCGCGGAATTTCCCGGGCGAAAGCCGGGCGGTGTCATTCATGCCAAACATCGCCACAACCAGATGTGGTTGGTGACGCAGGACGTCGGCCTCCATGCGTTTCAGCGCATCGGCCGTGGTGTGGCCGCTGATGCCGGCATTGATCAGCTCGATGCGGGCCTTGGGATAGCGCTGCTGCAACGTGGCGCCCAGCAATTCGCCCCAGGCGCGCCGGCCGCCGGTGTGGTAGTAGACGCCCGTGATGCTGTCGCCAAAGCAGACGATTCTCACGGTCTGGCCCGACTCGAGCCGTTGCAGGGTCGGCGACCCGGGCGAAGGTGCAGCGCAGGCCAGGGTGCTCAGGGTCAACAGGGCGGGGAGGCAGCGGGTGATCACTCCCGGGCATTAATGCCGGGTGGCGGCATTTGCCAAGGAGTTCTCGGATGCCGGCAGGATTTGGCCGTGAAGTTGGGCGGCTTTCATGGTTTGGTGCCGACCATGAAGATAAGCGTTAAGAGCTTGGGAGTGTTGTTGAGCGCTGTCTTGTTCGCCACCGTGCTGACGGCGGCAGAAACAGCCGCCCAACCCGGCGTGGCTGATTTTGCGTGGCTGGCCGGTCGCTGGCAGTTCGAGCAGGCCGGTCGCGTGGTGAGCGAGGAGTGGATGGCCCCGGCCGGCGGCACGATGCTGGGGATGAGCCGCACGGTTAAAGCCGGGCGGACCGTGGAGTATGAGTTCATCGTGTTGCGGGCGGACGAGTCCGGCACGCTCCAGTACATCGCCTCACCGTCAGGCCAGACGCCGACTGCGTTCAAGCTCATCAGCCTCGTTGGCGGGTCGGCGGTATTTGAAAACAAGGCCAACGATTTTCCCCAGCGGATCATTTATTCGCGGAAGTCCGACGGATCGCTGCTCGCCCGCATCGAGGGAGAGCGCAACGGGAAGGTCCGGCGGGTGGATTATCCTTATCGCCGGGTGGAATGAGGTAGTGAGGCAGGTCTGTGACCTGCCTACTCGACGCAAAAATCCGCTTTGCGTCGCCCGGGGAATGCGGCACCACTTTGCGGCATGAATCCCGAAGCAAAACTGGCCGAACTCGGCCTCACCCTCCCAAATCCGCCCGCCGCCGCGGGCAGCTATGTGCCCACGGTCCGCACGGGCAACCTGCTCTACTGCGCCGGCACCATCTGCATGGTCAACGGCCAGATGACCCACACGGGTCAGGTGGGCAAGGAGCAGACCGTCGCCTCCGGCGCCAAGGCCGCCGAGGTCTGCGCGCTCAACACCCTCGCCAACATCAAGGCCGCGGTCGGCTCGCTCGACCAGGTCGCCCGCATCGTGTTCGTCACCGGCTTCGTCAATGCCGTGGACGGTTTCCCGGACAGCCCGGCGGTCATCAACGGGGCCAGCGACCTGTTCGTGAAGGTCTTCGGCGAGGCCGGCAAACACGCCCGCGCCGCCGTCGCGACCAACGGCCTGCCCAAGGGCACCACGGCCGAGATTCAGGTCGTGGTTGAGCTGAAGGCCTGATGGTTTGAAGGAGGAAACCAGGAACCCGGGAAGGCCGCCTCGACCTTGGATCATCCTTCCTGTCTTCCTGGATTTCCTCTTCGATTCTCAGAGGTTGCTTGAGTCACTTCACTTGTCGCTTCCAGATCTGCGAGCCCCATTTCCCCATGAAAAAACTGCTGTCCCTCCTTGTCCTCGCCACGACGGCCCTCACCGTCCGCGCCGAGCCCTATCAGATCGCCGTCATCCCGAAGGGCACGACCCACGAGTTTTGGAAATCCATCCATGCCGGCGCGATCAAGGCCGCGCAGGAACTCAAGGCCGAGGGCATCGAGGTGAACATCATCTGGAAGGGTCCGCTGCGCGAGGACGACCGCGAGCAGCAGGTGCAGGTCGTGGAGAACTTCATCGCCCGCCGCGTCAGCGGCCTGGTGCTGGCGCCGCTCGATGCCCGCGCCCTCGTCGCGCCCACCGAGTCCGCGGTGCAGGCCGGCATTCCCGTCGTGATCATCGATTCCGCGCTGAATTCCAAGCAGCCCGCCAGCACGGTCTCCACCGACAACTACAAGGGCGGCGTCTTGGGTGCACGCCGTCTCGCCGAGGAGCTTGGGGGCAAGGGCCGCGTCATCCTGATCCGCGTGCTCGCCGGGTCGAATAGCACGGAGCAGCGCGAAGCCGGTTTCCTCGACACAATCAAAAAGGATTTTCCCGGCATCTCGGTGATATCCAGCGACCAGCATGCCGGTCCCACGCGCGACACGGCCTACCGGGCCTCGCAGAATCTGCTGAACCGCTTCGGCCGCGAGGTGGACGGCATCTTCGCCCCCAATGAGTCGTCGGCCACCGGCATGCTGCTGGCGCTCCGCGACGCGGGCCTCGCCGGCGGCAAGGTGAAGTACATCGGTTTCGACAGCGGCACCCAGATCGTGCCGGCCCTCAAGTCCGGCGACATCCAGGGCATCGTGGTGCAGAACCCGATGAAGATGGGTTACCTCGGCGTGAAGACCCTGGTGGTGCACCTGCGCGGCCAGAAGGTCGAGCGGGAGATCGACACCGGCTGCGAGCTCATCACGCCGGAGACCATGGACAACCCCGCCGTCGCCGAATTGCTGCGTCCGCCGTTGGAGAAGTATTTGAAGTG
>JBIJDP010000417.1:0-3479 GCA_044344065.1 Opitutaceae bacterium | reverse complement strand
ACGATGTTGGCGCCGGCGCCGATGACCTTCTCCAGCATGGCCTCGCTTTCCGTGGCGGGGCCGAGGGTGACGATGATTTTGGTGCGACGAAAAGTGGTGGGATCGCTCATGAAGGGCTGTAGGTGCAGGAAACACGCCAAGGCTGCAAGTGCGGGGGTTGCGAAGTGCGTCCGCCCCATCCGGACGGACCGAGCGGATTTTTCGTGCAGCCCGCTATTAATCCCGCTGAGAGTAGGGTGGCCGGAGCGTGAACCCCGGCCGATTCGGTTTTTTCAGCCCATTCCTTATCCATGTCACTCAGCATCGTTGCCCTCTGCCTCTTCATTGTCATCGGCATCTACTTCTACAACAACCCGCTGAAACACGGGCCGTGGTTCCTGAGCCGGCGCTTCATCAACTGGTTCCCGCTGGGGATGTCGTACGCCTTCCTCTACATGGGGCGCTACAACCTCACGGTCGCGAAAAACGGCTTCGGCGACCTGATGTCGAACGAGGAGTTCGGCCTGATCTTCGCCGCGGGCACGATCACCTACGGACTTTCCTTCCTGATCAACGGCCCGCTGGTGGACAAGATTGGCGGCAAGAGCGGCATCATCATCGCGGGGCTGGGCGCCTCGCTGGCCAACGTTGCCATGGGCGTGCTGACCTGGATGACCGTGACCGGGCGCCTGCAGATGAAGCTCACGGTGCCGCTGTCGATCCTCTACGCGCTGAACATGTATTTCCAGAGCTACGGCGCCGTCTCGATCATCAAGGTCAAGGCCAACTGGTTTCACGTCCGCGAGCGCGGCGTGTTCGGGGCGATCTTCGGCACGCTGATCTCCTTCGGCGTGTACTTCGCCTTTGACTGGGGCAAGGCGATCCTAGACATGACTGCGGCCGTGGCCACCACTTCGGGCGGCTGGATGCAGACCGTGTTGCGCGCCCTTTTCGTGCCCGAGGGTTCGCCGATTGGCGCAACCTGGGCCGTGTTCTTCGTGCCCGCGGCCATCCTGATCGTCTGGGTCATCCTGGACTGGTGGCTGATTAAGGAGACGCCCGAGGATGCCGGGTTCCCCCACCTTGACACGCATGACGCCTCCTCCGGCCACATGCACGAGGTGTACACGACGATGGATCTATTGAAGAAGGTGTTCGGCAGCCCGGTCATGCTGATGGTGGCGGGCGTCGAGCTCACCTCCGGCGTGCTGCGCAACGGCATCATGCAGTGGTATTCGGTCTTCGCCCACCAGGTGAAGCAGCCCGGGGCCGAGGGCATCCTGCAAAACTGGGGCCTGCTGCTGTGCGTCTTTGGCATCATCGGCGGCTTTGCCGGCGGGCTGATCTCCGACAAGTATTTCCAGTCGCGACGCGGTCCGCCGGCGGCGATTTTCTCCTGCTTCATGCTCATGATGGCCGCGGTGATGGCCATGTTCATCTTCTCGTATCCGCTCGTGCTGGGCATCGCCGCGCTGCTGATCGTGGCGGCGGTGACCGGCGTGCACTCGCTCATGTCGGGCACGGCGGCGGCGGATTTCGGCGGCCGCAAGGCCACGGCCACCTGCTCCGGCATCGTCGACGGCTGCGTTTATATTGGCAGCGGCATCCAGTCGGTCTGCGTCGGTTACCTGTCCACGTACAGCTGGCGCTGGTGGCCGGTGTTCCTGATGCCTTTTGCGCTCATGGGCGCGTTCATTGCGTGGAAGATCTGGAACGAGCTGCCCGCCGCGACGCAGCGCTACATCGACGAGCACGAGAAGAAGAAGGCCTGATCGCGGTGGGTTGTTAATGTAGCCGGGGTCGCTGACCCCGGGGTTTGAGGACCGGGGTCGCCGACCCCGGCTACATTAACATATGCGGCCGTGGCGGATCAAAACTCGAACACCGGCGTGCCGGTGCCGGGGGCGACGATGGCAAACTCGCACTGCGTGTGCGAGGCGCGCACGCCGGCGAGGGCGGATTCGACGGCGGCGACGGAATTGCAGTCGCGGCTGAGGTGGGCGAGGAACACGCGGCGCCAATGCGGGCCGGCGACGGCTTCGATCAGCTCGCGGGCGTGCTGGTTGGAGAGGTGCCCGTGCCGGCCGCTGATGCGCTGCTTGAGGGACCAGGGCCGCTTGGCGTCGGCCTGCAGCAGATCGTCGCAGTAGTTCGACTCGATCACGACCACGTCGGCGGCGCGCAGGTGCTCGTGCACGTGCTGGGGCGCGTAGCCGAGGTCGGTGACCCAGGCGAGGCTCCGGCGGGGGGCGAAGAGGTCGCCCTCAGTGCCGGCGGTGAAGCGGTAGCCCACCGGTTCATGCGCGTCGTGCGGCACCGAGAAACTGTGCACCTCGAGATCGCGGTAGCGGAAGACGGCGCCGGTCTCGAAGATCTGCCATTCGGGCTGGTGGCTCAGTCCGGCCTGGACAGCGCGGGCGGTGGCGGCGTTGGCAAAGACGCGGATGTGCGGATGTTTTTTCAAGCCGTCAATCGCGGCCGTGTGGTCCCCGTGCTCGTGCGTGAGGAAGACGGAGTCGATGCGCTCCAGGCTCTCGCCGATGGCGGCGAGCATCGCCGTGAGGCGGCGCACGGAGAAGCCGGCATCAATGAGCACGCGGGCGCCCTCCGTCTGGAGGAACGCGGCGTTGCCGGCGCTGCCGCTGCCGAGAATGCAAAAACGCATGGCCATCGGTGGTTGGCATGCAACGGGGGGCGGTGCGGTGCAATGGAAAATCCAGTCCAGATGGGGGCAATCCGCCTCCGTTTCTTTCTCTTTCCTCTTTATCTTTCTCTTTCGTCAGGGTCCATCCCCCAAAATCCTCGTACTCGTTCTCGTACTCTTTCTCGTTCTCGACGTATGCCGTGCTCTTGCGAGACCGAGAAAGAGTACGAGAACGAGTACGAGGAGGGACCAAACCGAATCCCTGACGAAAGAGAAAGATAAAGAGGGAAGAGAAAGAGGTAACTAGGGGCTGTCCCACTCACACAGGGCGGCGATGCCGGCGGCGGAGCCATCGCGCATCCAGCCGTCGAGCTGGGCCTGATCCTTGAGCTGCTGGCCGCGGGCGCGGGGCACGAGGGCGAAGGCGCTGGTGCACTCGGCGAGGCCGGTCATGTCACCCCAGAGTTTTTCGAACTGCGCGACGGGATAGACATCCTCCTGGCCCTCGCCCCAGCGCTTCTTGACCTCCTTGAGGGTGACGTAGGTGGGCATGCGGGCCGCGAGGGCGCGGACGGCGGCGGCGGTTTTTTCCGAATCGGCCAGGTCGCCGCGGCCGAGGCCGAACAGGGCGAGGAGCCGGTCGAGGTCGATCCAGCAGGTGTTCGCGTTGTAATACGACAGCTTGAACTCGTCCGCCTCCTGCGGGAGCGCGAGCCCCTCGACCAGCCGGACGCGTCCGTCCACGCGGGCCAGGCCGCCGCCGTGGTCCTCGATGCGCTTGGCGATGACCTCCCAGCCGAGGGTGGCCTGGGAGGCGCGGAACCAGCCGAGGACGGCGGGATCGGGCGTCGCCCCG
>JBIJDP010000418.1:0-3479 GCA_044344065.1 Opitutaceae bacterium | reverse complement strand
GATGGCGATGCCGAGGATGATGTCGATGACCGTGGAGATGCTGGCGAACTTCAGGCTGTTGGCGATGGCCGGCACGGTCAGGTCGTGCCCGAGGGCGATGTCGAAGTTCTCCAGCGTGTAATTCTGCGGCAGAACCGTGCCGTACCATTCGCTGGAGAACGCCACGAGGATGACGCCGAAGTGCGGCAGGATCGCGATCGTGATCACGCCGGCGAAGATGGCGGTGCAGAGCAGGCGCGGCCCGACCGGGAGTTCCCGCGGGCCGCCGGCACTGGTGGCCTTGGCCATCATGGCGTAGTGGGTGCGGCCGAAGAGGCCCTTGCCGATGGCGTAGAGCGCCACCGAGCTGGCCAGCATCACGGCGACGAGGGCGTAGGGGAACGGATTGCCGCCGATGTCCTTCAACCCGTAGAAAATCTGCACCGAGGTGACCTGCGCGTAATCGAAGATCAGCGGGGTGCCGAGCTCGGTGAAGGCCCAGATGAACACGATGGTGCCGCCGGCAAACAGACCCGGGTTGATGAGCGGGAGCGTGATCTTCCAGAAACGGCGGAAACCGATGCACCCGAGGTTCTCCGCGGCCTCCTCCATGGCCGGATCGATGTTGGCCAGCGCGGCGACGGCATTGAGGTAGATGATCGGGTAGAGCGAGAGCGCCTGGACCACCGCCACGCCCCAGAACTGGTTCGCGGCGAACCAGTCGAAGGTCCAGCCCTCGGGCCGCAGGCCCAGCGAGATGATGAAGCTGTTGACCGCGCCGTATTGCCCGAAGATCTGCTTGATGCCGATGGCCCCGACGAACGGCGGCAGGATCATCGGGATGAGAATGAGCGAGCCCAGCAGGGCCTTGCCCGGAAAGAGGAATCGGTCGGAGATAAACGCCAGGGGCAAGGCGAGGAGCAGCGCGAGCGTGGTCGTCGCGCAGGCCAGCAGGAAGGAATTGCGCAGGCCGCCGAGGTAGACTGGATCGGCCAGGAGGGCGGTCAGGTAGGCGAGGGTGAAGTGGCCATCCGCATCGATGAATCCGCCCTTCAGGATCTGCAAGATGGGCCAGATGAAGAACGCGGCAAAGAAGCACGCCGTGAGGGCGAAGACGACGCGCGCAAAGTTTTTCGACACGGGCGGCAGTGTGCTTCGGCCGGCAAAGCGGCGGCAAGGCCGAATTGCGGGCGGCGGATCGGAGAGCGGGAAAGGTGGATTGAATCCCGTAGGCCAGCGGGCTGCCCTACGATTACTTCCGGTGGATTCCCGTTTAACGTATAATTTGACTAATCAAAATAAAAAACTTGCCAGTTCAAAACCAATTGTTTTGTTAACCGTCTTTCATGGCCACCAGCACCGTCGAGAATTATCTCAAGACTATCCTCCTGCGGACGGAGGGGCCGGACCATATGGTGCCCATGGGCGTGCTCGCGGAGGCGTTGGACGTCGTGCCGGGCACGGTGACCACGATGGTCAAGTCGCTCGCGGAACAGGGTTTGCTCGACCATCAGGCGCGGCAGGGCGTGCGGCTGACCGAAGCGGGCAGGCGGCTGGCGTTGGAGGTGCTCCGGAAGCACCGGCTGGTGGAAACCTTTCTCGTCCGCACCCTGAAGATGGATTGGACCGAGGTGCACGAGGAGGCGGAGGCGCTCGAGCATGCGGTGTCCGAGCGGGTGCTGGCGCGCATTGACGAATTTCTGGGACATCCCGCCACGGATCCCCATGGCGATCCGATTCCGGATGCCAACGGCCACCTGGCCGACGACGTCCCGGCCGCGACACTCCTGAACTGCGCCCTCAACAAGCCGCTGCGGGTGACGCGCATCACCGATCAGAGCACCGATTTCCTGGCCTTTGTGCAGAAGACCGGCCTGAAGCCCGGCACACGGCTGCGGGTCCTGCGCCGCGAACCGGCCAGCGGGGTGCTCCATTGCGAGGTGCGGGCCGGCGGCGAGATCGCGCTGGGCCTGCCGGAAGCCGCCAAGATCGCGGTCGGCGCCGTCAGTTAACCATTCACTGCCATGATCAGCCTGCCCTTCATAGTTTCCCTGCTCATCATCGCCGTCCTGCTGTTCTGGCCGGATGTCGGGGTCGTGGCCCGTTGGCGGGAGGCGCGCCGGCGCGCCCTGCGGGTGCGCCGCGAGGATGCCCTGAAGCATGTCCTGAAGTGCGAAGTGAACGGCCAGGTGCCGACCCTTAACAGCGTGGCGGGTGCGCTGCATATCCGCGACGGCAAGGCGGCCGAGCTGCTCGCCGACATGGAGGCGCACGGCCTGATAACGCTCGGCGAAGGCCGCCTGCGGCTCCGGCAACCGGGTCGCGAACTGGCGCTGCACGTCGTCCGCGCCCACCGCCTGTGGGAAAGCTACCTCGCGGAACAGACCGGCGTGGCGGAGGCCAAGTGGCACCATCTCGCCGAGCGCAAGGAACACCAGCTTTCGCCGGAGGACACGATCGCGCTCGCGGCACGGCTGGGCAATCCGCTCCAGGATCCGCACGGCGACACGATTCCGGCCGAGGGCGCCGACCTGCCGGCTGACATCGGTCAGCCGCTGAATACCGCACCCCTCGACACGCCGGTGCTCATCTCGCACATCGAGGACGAGCCCGAGGCGGTCTACAAACAGATCCAGGCCCTGGGTCTGCGCCCGGGCGTGAAGGCGTGCATTTTTTCCAAGGAGAACGGCTGCATCTGCTCACGCCGATCCTGGCCAACAACCTCACCTATGTCCCGCTGCCGGGCACGACGCGCGAGGATCTCTTCGACGAGGAATTCCTGAGCGGACTGCAGGCCGGAGAACGCGCCCGCATGCTCGGATTGAGCACGGCCTGCCGCGGTGCCGAGCGGCGACGGCTGCTGGATCTTGGTTTCGTGCCGGGCACCATGATCGAGGTCGATCTGGTCAGCCCCGCCGGGGATCCGACCGCCTACCGCGTCCGCGGCACCGTGATCGCCCTGCGCCGCGAGCAGGCGCGCCTGATCCGCATCGGCAACCGTGAAACCATTCCCATGGAGGCCGCCGCCCGATGAAAGCCGAACCCATCCCCGCCGCCATCACCCCGCCCACGGAAGCCTGCGCCAGTTGCAGCGTCTACCGGGCCGCCAACCTGAAGAAGCTGGGCGTGAACATGGAGCAATGGGACTACATGATCGCGCTTGCCGGCAATCCCAACACCGGCAAAAGCACGGTCTTCAACGCGCTCACCGGACTGCGGCAGCACACCGGCAACTGGCCGGGCAAGACCGTCACGCGCGCCGAGGGTGGCTTTGCCTACGCGGACCAGCGCTACAAGATCGTGGATCTTCCCGGCACCTACTCGCTGCTCTCCACCAGCCCGGATGAGGAGATCGCCCGCGATTTCATCCTCTTCGGCCAGCCCGATGTGACCGTGGTCGTGGCTGATGCCTCGCGGCTCGAGCGCAACCTCAACCTCGTGCTCCAGGTTCTGGAGATCACCGACCGGGCCGTGCTGTGCCTGAACCTGATGGACGAGGC
>JBIJDP010000416.1:0-3480 GCA_044344065.1 Opitutaceae bacterium | reverse complement strand
ATCTCGTGGCCACGGCGCTCACCCCCGAGGTCAGGGTGAAGTCCCCCATCGTGATCCTGGGCGGCGCGTTCGAGATCAAGCCGACCACGGCCAGGGTGCTCGCGGAACGGCGCGCCTCCTATTTCAACCGCACATGGGAACATTATTGCTCACACCAGCACGCGCCGGATGCGCCCGGACGCGTTTCCCCGGCGGCGGTGTTGGGCAAGGGCATCGCGTATTTTGCCCACAACCTGTTCAGTTCCTACCGCACCTACGGCCAGCCGCTCTACCGCGACTTTTTTGCCGCGGCGCTGCGCCACCTGCTCGATGGCAAGCTGCCGGTCGAGACCAGCCTCCCGTCCACGGCGCGCATCAACGTCCTGGAGCAGCGTGCCGAGCGTCGCTACGTGGCGCACCTGCTCTTTGCCGTGACGAGCAACCGTGGTTCTTTCCGCGGACAGAATGTCGAGATCATCGAGGATCTCGTGCCCCTGCGCGACACCCGCGTCCGCCTGCGTCTGCCGAGGAAGGTGAAGTCCGTGCGCCTCGTCCCGGACGGCGTTGCGCTGCCTTTCACCGCCCAGGCCGATGGGATCGAGTTCACCGTCCCAGAGTTCACCGCGCACCAGATGGTGGAGTTGGGGTACTAAAGAGAGTGTTAGGTGTTGGGATTCAGGTAGGGGCCCTAGGGTGTTTGCACTGCACGCGCTCCCAATGGGCCTATCTCTGTTCTTCCTGCGGCTCAAGATAGCCGGGTCCTTTGGGTGCCTGCTGAGCCTCTTTTGGCCACGCCAGCCTGCTCCATCGGTGGTTATGCGGTTTGAATGATGCGAGCAGCGCAGCGGTCCACTCGCTCGCGTTCGCAGCGTTCAGCCAAGGCGATGACTCACTGCGGGCGGAGCATCTCCCGGTTGCACCGCTCCAGCGCCGATTCGGCCTCGGGAAACTGCGGGGCGGCGGCGAGCGCGGCCTGCAGGTGGGCCCGGGCGGTCGCCCAGTCCTTTTGATCCAGGGCCGCGGATCCGTGCAGATAATGGAGCACCGCCAGCGGAGGCAGGGTGCGGCCGGGCCAATTCTGCGCGAGGAAGGTTTCGTGTTGCTGCATCAGCCGGTCGAACTCCGCTTTCGTGGCATCGGCTGACCATCCCTTTGCTACCGCTTCAGCCCGGGCCAGCGCCGGCCCGATCTCATCGAAGCGCCCCGCCAGGAAGTGCACGCTCGCCGGGATGTAGCCGAAATAGTAGCCGGACGGGGCCTTCCCCGGCAGGGTGGATTGTAGCCTGGCAGTGAAACTCTCCTCATCATGCCAGATCTTTGCCAGCTGCCGGGCGTGAACCGCGCCGATGGCGATCAGACCGGAAAGCACGGCGAAGGCCGTGACACGGACCCGCGTGGATTTCAGACGCAGCAGCAAGACCGCGACGGCGAGCAGGAAGACCGGATGCAGCAGCGCGGTGTAACGATCATGCGCAATCCATGGGTGCTCCAGGAGGCCGAGAAACGGCAGCGCCATGCAGGAATAGGCCAGCAGCAGTCCGTGCACGGCGTGGCGTTTCCGCCCAATCCAGGCCGCCCACAGGATTACGCCGGCGCCAAAAAGCGCCGTGAGGAGTACGCTCCGGCTGGGCGGGGAAAGGGTGTGGAGTTCGGTGTAGACGGGACTCAGATGCGCCGGCCAGACAAACTGCAGGAGATAACGGCCCCAGACATACAGTGCCTGCAGACCTCGCTCCCAAAGACCGAAGTCGCCCAGTGAAGCGGTGGCGGCGAAATTTTCCGTCGGCCGGCTGCGGGCCACGAGGTTGGCGGCAAAGGCGGCCAAAGATGCCATTCCAAGGCATAGAACGCCCGGGCCAATCGCGTAACGGATTCTCCACGACGCGGGAGACTCCGGGCATGGCGTGGGTCTGGCGGCCATTTGGTCCAGGATCCAACAGGCAACCGGCAAGCCCAGGGCAACGGGGTAGGTCAGGAGAGAGGCGGTCAGGGCCGTCACACTGCCCGCGGTCAGCCAACCTGACCGGCCCGGTGACGACCAGCGCAGGGTCCAGCACCAGAGTGACCCGAAGGCAAAGGCGGATGCCTGGGAATACAGCAGGCCCGAGGCCCAGGCCACAGCCTCCGTGCGCAGCGGATGCAGGGCCCATGCGGCAGTCACGAGAAAGGCCAGGCCTCTGCCCCAGGCTGAGTCCATGGGTTTGGCCAAACTCCCCAGGATGTTATGGGCCGTGCCCAGCATGGCCACGGCTGCCGCCATGTGCCAGAATACGCTCGCCAGGTGAAACCCGCCGGGGGCGTACCCGTGCCATGAAACGACCGAGGCCAGGCCGAGCCAGCCCAAGGGCATATAGCGACGGGCGGTTTCGAAATCACCGAACGCCCAGGCTGCGCGGTCCCAGGTCAGCACGCCCAGGTGCGGGTTCAGGAATATGTTGTTCCCGTCGTCCAGCCCGACAAATCCGGCCTGCGGCACACCTGAGAAGGTCAGGCCCGCGGCCAGGACCAGGCCAACCGCCGCCAGGGCAAACCACCAGGCCGTATTGCGCATGGGCGTCATTGCGGCCCGACGAAAATTCATCGCGCGCGGGCAGTCGAGTGGCATCTTTCCCCTGGCCCCGTGATGCTGGGTCTAGGCGGGACCGGCTGAAGCTTCGTCGTGGCGGATGTTCCCGGCTTGGAAAGAGGACTGGTGCCCGGGGTGGGGCTCGAACCCACACGACCTTTCGGTCAGCGGATTTTAAGTCCGCAGCGTATACCATTCCGCCACCCGGGCAGGCGGCGGTGACTGTCGGGCGCCCGGCCGGAAGCGTCAATCCCGAGTCGAGTGTCCGGTCATGGGGTCTGAAATGAGCCTTGCCGGCGGGTGGCGGCGGGACCACGTTGCGCGCCAGTGAAAATCGGATTTCTCGGCGGGAGTTTTAATCCCGTGCACTTCGGCCATCTTATGGCCGCGCAGGATGCCTTCGAACAACATGGGCTCGACAAGGTCATCCTCGTGCCCGCTGCCCAGGCGCCGCTGAAGCCGAATGACGTCCAGTCCTCGGCGGCGGACCGGCTGGCGATGCTGCAGTCGGCCGTGGAATGGGACCACCGCTTCGAAATCTCCGACTATGAGCTGCGCAAGGGCGGCATCAGCTACACCATCGATTCCGTGCGGTATTTCCGCAACCTGTACCCGCACGATCACCTCTATTGGATCATCGGCGGCGACCAGTTGCCGAAGCTGCACCTCTGGAAGCACATCGCCGAACTGGCGCAGATGATCGAGTTCATCTTCCTCGAGCGCCCGGGCCACCCGGTGCGGGAGCATCCCGATATCCCCGGCCTGCGCCTTCTACGGTGCGACGGGCATCTGCTGGCCATCAACTCGACCGAACTCCGGGACCGGGTGCGGCGCCGGCTCTCGCTTGATTACTTCGTCCCACACAAGGCGATTGTGTATATCAAGGAAAAGCATCTTTACTTGGAAAACAACGGATGAAAGCCCACCACTCGCCG
>JBIJDP010000051.1:0-8857 GCA_044344065.1 Opitutaceae bacterium | reverse complement strand
GGCTGCGGCGGTCAGGTGCCTATTTTCACTCATGTGGTGAGTGTTCTGATCCCATCAGTGGCCATCAGTGCAAATCAGTGGTTCACCCCCTCTGCGTCCTCCGCGCCTCCGCGTGAACACAACTCCGTTCAAGCACGAAAATAATAATGACCGAAGGGGCGCTACGCCTGCTGCAGGAATGCGTGCAGCTCCGCCGCGAGCTTGGGGCCGATGCCTTCGACTTCCTGCAGCGTTGCGACATCGGCGGCGCGGAGGCGGTCGAGGCCGCCGAAGTGGGCGAGCAAGGCGGTGCGGCGGACGGGGCCGAGACCGGGGAAATCATCGAGCAAGGATTCGCGCAGCTTCCGTGAGCGCAGGTCAGCGTTGTAGGTGTTGGCGAAGCGGTGGGCCTCGTCGCGCATCCGCTGCAGCAGGTTGAGACCGGGGTGGCTGAGCGGGAGGTTCAGCGGCGCGCGGGCGTCGGCGAAGATGATGGTCTCGTGCTTCTTCGCGAGGCCGATGAGCGCGGGCGGCTCGACGCCGATGGCGACGAAGGCCTTGAGCGCGGCGGCGATCTGGCCCCGGCCGCCGTCGATGACAACCAGATCGGGCAGGAGCTTGCCCTCGTCGGCGAGCCGGCGGTAGCGGCGGCCGACGACCTCCTCCATGGCCTTGAAGTCGTCGTTGCCGATGAAGCTCCGGATCTGGAAGCGCCGGTAATGGTCCTTGTCCGGCCGGCCGTCGGTGAAGTACACCATCGAGGCGACGACGTAGGTGCCGGAGATGTGCGAGATGTCGAAGCACTCCATGTGCCGCGGCGGGGCCGCAAGGCTCAGGGTCGCCTGCAACGCGTCGAGCGCCTCCTGATCGGGCCGGAGGAGCGTGCGGTCGCGCTCGAACCGGCGTGTGCGGGCGAGGGTGCCTTCGAGCGCGGTGATCAGGTCGCGCAGCTCGGCGGCCTTTTCGTAAGCCTGCCGGGCGGCGGCAGCGGTCATCTCGGCGCGCAGGGCTTCGAGCCACTCGCGGGACTTGCCGTCGAGAAAGGCGCAGGCGGCCTCCACGCGCGCACGGTAGTCGGCGGGGGTGACCACGTTGGCCTGCGCGTAGATTTCCTGGCGGACGTCGTCGTAGAGCTTCCAGGTGCCGTCGGGGAGCTTCTGCGGCGTGGCGTCGCCGAGCAGCACGCCGAACTGCTTGCGCATTTGCGCGAGGGTCTTGCGGAGGAGGCCGGAGTGGGCGAAGGGGCCGAAGTAGCGCGAGCGGGTGTCCTTGCGGATGCGGGTCAGGGCGAAGCGCGGCAGCTCCTGCGCGAAGTCCACGCGGACGAGCAGGAAGCGCTTGTCGTCGGTAAAATCGGTGTTGTAGCGCGGCCGCCATTGCTTGATCAGCCGGCCCTCCAGCAGCAGGGCCTCGGGCTCGGACTTCACCTCGATCGTGTCGAGGTCGGCGATGGTCTCGATGAGGGCCTTGATCTTCGGATGCACGCGCCGGTCGCGGCCCGGTTGGAAATAGGAGGACACGCGCTTGCGCAGGCTCTTGGCCTTGCCGACGTATATGATGCGGCCGAGACGGTCCTTCATCAGGTAGACGCCCGGCTTCTCCGGGAGGGCGCGCACCTTGGCCTTGAGGTCAACGGAGGCGCTCATGGCCGGGCCTCCCGGGTGCGTATGAAGCGCAGGATTTTTTCCGCGCCGGATTCCGGCGTCTCCACCGAGGTGTCGATTTCGAAGTCGTAGGTCTGGTTGGCGTGAAGGTGGGTGAATTGCCGCGCGGCCAGGCCCGGGTGCCGGTCGGGTCGCATTTTCTCGCGCGCCTCCAGCACGGCGAGCGGACAGTGCACCCCGATGAAATGCACCCGGCGTCCGGCCAGCGCGGTGCGGGTGGCCTCCTGCCAGGCGGGTTGCAGCAGCAGGTGATCGACCACCAGGCCGAAGGGCGCGGCGGCAAACATGGCCAGGGCCCGGTGAAAATGATCGACCCCGGCGGTATGGCAGGCCCGGCGCTCGGCGGGGTCGGTGACGGCTTCCCACAGAAACATGTCCGTGAAGGTGTCGAGGGACGCATGCAGCAACGGAATCCCGGCCTGGCGCTGGAGGGCCCGCGCGAGGCAGGTTTTGTCTGCGCTGGAGGTGCCGTTGAGCAAGATGACGTCGGGGAGCATGGAGGTGACGCCGGGCGGGTTCCGATGTCACCGCTGGCATTTTGTCAAAATCGGCCTATTTGTGTTTCCCGCAAGTATGGTTTCTTCCAGCCCTTTCCCGACCGGCGCCCCGCGTCCGGCCAAACGTTACGAATTGCTCACGCTCGGTGACGAGCTGCTGCTCGGGCTCACGGCCAACGGCCACCTGACCTTCATCGGCGCCCAGCTGGGCCGGCGGGGCGTGCTGCTGGCGCGCAACGTGACCATCACCGACGAGGCGGTGGACATCGCCCGCCAGTTCCGCGAGAGCTGGGCGCAGGCCGATGTCATCATCACCACCGGCGGCCTGGGGCCGACCTGCGACGACCGCACCCGCGAGGTTATCGCCGAGGTACTGGGGCAGAAACTAGTGTTCGATCCGGCAATCGAGCAGGCGATCGTCGAACGGTTCAACAAGTTCGGGCGCAAGATGACGCCGAACAACCTCAAGCAGGCCTACAAGTTCGAGCGCGGCGAGGTGCTGCCCAACGCCAACGGCACGGCACCGGGGCTTTGGGTCGAGCAGGACGGCAAGGTGCTGTGCATGCTGCCCGGTCCGCCGAACGAGTTGCAGCCCATGTTCACCGAGCAGGTGCTCCCGCGGCTGGCCGCACTCGGCCTGGCCGGCGACCGCGAGGCCTACGTGCAGATCCGGACCGCCGGCATCGGCGAGTCGGCGCTGGAGACCAAGCTGCAGCCGGTGTTCGACCGGCATGGCGACGCCCTGAGCGTGGCTTTCTGCGCGCATCAGGGGCAGGTGGACTGCCGGCTGAGCTCACCGGATGGACGACTTTCCTTCACACAGCTCGACGAGATCGCGGCCGAGTGCGCCCGGCTGCTCGGCGAGGATTTCATGAGCTACGGTTACGACAACCTGGCCAAGGTCTGCGCCGACCTGCTCCGCGCGCAGGAAAAAACCCTCGCGGTGGCGGAGACGGCGACCGGCGGCCTGCTCGCGAATGCGTTCACCGATATCTGCGGGGCCTCCAAGTTTTTCGCTGGTGGCGTGGTCTGCTATTCGAATGAGTCGAAGATGACGCTGCTGGACTGCCCCGAGTGCCTGATTTCTCAGCATGGCGCCGTCAGTGCCGAGTGCGCCGTGGCAATGGCCACCGGCGTGGCCGAGAGTCTGAGTGCCGATTACGCGATCGCGGTCACCGGTTTCGCCGGACCCTGCGGCGGCACGAATGAAAATCCGGTTGGCACCATCTACATCGCGTTGCACGCGCCGCACGGCGTCTGGTCGAAGAAGCTCAGCTATCCCGGCCCGCGGACGACCGTGAAGGTGCGCGCGGTGAACGCCGCGCTGGACTGGCTCCGCCGCGAACTGGTGCGAAGCCAGGCCGGCCAGAACGTACCGCCCCGGCGCCCCGGGACGATGCAGTAGTTGTAGCCGGGGTCGCTGCCCCCCGGGGATTGAAAACCGGGCTCAGCGAGCCCGGCTACAATGGCATGAAAATCCGTTCCCCCACTGTAGGAGCGGCTTTATGCCGCGATGTTGCGCTTTCGGTCGCGGCGTAAAGCCGCTCCTGCAGCCAAGCCCACCTCACCGCGGCGGCAGGGTGCGGACTATGCGGGTGAAATCATCGAGGCCGAAAACGAAGCCCCATTGCAGGGCGATGCGCCAGAGGGCCTGCTCCTTCTCACGCTCGCCGCGGGCGGTCTCGCGGTTCTCGATGGCGGTGACGGCCTCGCGGATGGTCGAGCACATCACCCCGTGCTGACCCATATCCACCATGCCGCCGGGTGACATGACGAGGCACCAGTTGATGGCGAAACCGATGTACACAAGATGGTTGATGCCGCGGTCGAGGCAGAGCGCGGTGAGCTGGTGTCCGTTTTCCGCGATGGGCTCGTCGCCCACCGGCCGGGCCTCGGGGGCGAAATCCAGCTCACGATAGCGGGCGCTGATGTCGGCCCAGTTGCTGGTGCCGCCAATCGCCTGGTCGCGGCGAAATTGCTGCATGCGTTCCCACACGGGGTCCTTGGCCACGCGGACAGTGGGCGGGGTCGGACCGGCAAGCCGGACGGTCTGCTGATAACCGGGCAGGTGTGAATAGTAGTCGCGTCCGCCCACGACGTGGAACAGCGGCAGCGATGAGGCGCGCACCGTGGCAAGCAGGGGCGGGAAAATCTCCTGGAGAATCCGCCGGATGCGGGGCATGGACTCGGTGGAGCGCCACAATCCCGGCCAGCGTTCGGCGGTGCCGCCATCCCACGCATGCATGACGACGAGGGCGGTGTGGGCCGGCGCGAGTTCGACGTCGGCGGTCTGCCAGCCGCCGTAGGCCTCGCCGGGGACTTCGCGGGTGTAGTCGGCGTCGAACTGCCGGTAATAGCTGGCGGGGAGGCGAACCGAATTCATGGCCGCGCAGGATCAGGACGCGGCGATGGCGTCGAGCCGGGCCAGTTCCTCGCCGACGTTGAAGTTCATCGGGACATCGGGGTCGGGCGAAGGCACGGCGGACAGCAGCAGGCGCGTGTAGGGATGGGCCGGGGCGGCGAATATCTGCGAGGTTCCCGCCAGTTCTACCAGCCGACCGTGGCGCATGACGGCCACGCGGTCGCAGAAGTTGCGGACCACATCGAGGTTGTGCGCGACAAAGAGATAGGTGAGCTGCAGTTCGCGCTGGAGCTCCTTCAAGAGGTCCAGCACCTGCGCCTGCACCGAGACGTCGAGGGCCGAGGTGGCCTCGTCGCAGACCACCAGCGCGGGCCGCATGATGAGGGCGCGGGCGATGCCGATGCGCTGGCGCTGGCCGCCGCTGAAGGCATGCGGGTAGCGCACGCGGTGCTCGGGCTTGAGACCGACGCGCTGCAGCATGTCGGCGACGCGCTCGTCGCGTTCCGTCCGGCGGGCCAGGCCGTGCAGCAGCAGCGGCTCGCCCACGATGTCGCCCACGGTCATCCGCGGGTTGAGCGAGGAGAACGGATCCTGGAAGATCATCTGGAAGTGCTGGCGCAGCGGCTTGAGCTGACCGTCGGACAATTTCACCAGGTCAACGGAGTCGAGTCCCGGCGGCCGGAAGAGCACCTCGCCGGCGGTGGGCTGCACCGCGCGCAAGATGCACCGGGCGGTGGTGGTCTTGCCCGAGCCGCTTTCGCCGACAAGCCCGAGGGTCTCGCCGGGGGCGAGGTCGAAGCTCACATCGTCCACGGCCTTTATGAGCTTGGTGACGCGCGGACGGAAACCCCGGCTCATGACCGGGAAATGCTTGGTCAGACCGCGGACGGACAGGAGGGGGGCCGGAGCGGGGGTGTTCATCGGCGGAGGGCGTGGCGGCTGGGCAGCGCATCCAGCAGAGCCTTGGTGTAGGCGTGCTGCGGGTTTTTCAGGACGGCACGGACCGTCCCCTGTTCGACCAGACGGCCGCGGTGCATGACGGCGACATCGTCGGCCATCTGCGCCACCACGCCGAAGTCGTGGGTGATCAGGAGCACCGAGCATCCGATCTCGCGCTGCAGGCTGCGGATCAGGCCGAGCACCTGCGCCTGCACGGTCACGTCCAGCGCGGTGGTCGGTTCGTCGGCGATCAGCAGCTCGGGCCGGCAGACGAGCGCCATGGCAATGACGACGCGCTGGCGCATGCCGCCGGACAACTCGTGGGGATACTGCTGGAAACGGTGGGCGGGGTCGGGGATGCCGACCTTGCCGAGCATGTCGATGGCGATGTCCCGGGCCGCGGCCTGCTTCACCGGCTGGTGCAGCAGGATCGCCTCGCAGATCTGGTCGCCCACCGTGTGCACCGGGGAGAGCGCGGTCATCGGCTCCTGGAAGATCATGCTCACCAGCCCGCCGCGCACCTTGTAGAGCATGGGGGAGCGTTCATTGAGCCCGGCGATGTCGATGTCGCCCATCCGCGCCGAGCGCAACAGAATGCGTCCGCCGCTGATCCGGCCCGGGGGTTGGATCAGGCGCAGGATGGAATGACTCGTGACGCTCTTGCCGCTGCCGCTCTCGCCCACGAGCGCGAGCGTGCGGCCCCGGCGGACATTGAAGCTGATGCCATCCACGGCCGCGACCTCGCCGTCGTCGGTCCTGAAGTGGGTGGACAGGTTCTCGACTTCCAGCACGGCGTCGGAAACAGGGGCGTTGGGTGGGTCGGACGATAGCATGAGGTCAACGGGCGGAGTAGGGATCGGCGGCGTCGCGCATGGCGTCGCCGGCGAAGTTGAACGAAAGAATGGTCAGGACAATGAACAAAACCGGGGCCAATAGCCAAGGGTAGTTCGCGACGGTCTGCAGATTCTGGCAATCCTGCAGCATCACGCCCCAGCTCACGATCGGCGGGCGCAGGCCGAGGCCGAGGAAACTGAGGACGGTCTCGCCCAGGATCATGCCCGGGACGCTCAGGGTGAGCGTGACGATGATATGACTGGTGAAGCCGGGCACGAGGTGGCGGAAGAGCACGCGGGCGTGGCTCGCGCCGAGCAGCCGGGCGGCGACGGCGTAGTCCTCCTCGCGCAGGGAGAGGATCTTGCCGCGCACGACGCGGGCCAGGCCGGTCCAGCCGATGAGGCTGAGGGCGATGGTCACGCAGAAATACACGCTCAGCGGCGACCACTCGGCGGGGAAGATCGCGCCGAAGGCGAGCCAGAGGGGGAGTTGCGGGAGGGCGTTGATGACCTCGATGAGGCGTTGGATGAGGTTGTCCCAGCCGCCGCCGACATAGCCGGAAATGCCGCCGAGGGTGACGCCGAGCAGGAAGGTGATGACGATGGAGATGAGGCCGACAGAAAGGCTGATACGCGCCCCGTAGAAGAGCCGGCTCAGGACGTCGTGGCCGTATTTGTCCGCGCCCAGCAGGTAGAAAACCGCGCCGGTTTCATCCGCGCGGCCCGCGGCGGCGAGGGCAGTGCGGTCGAGGCCGAAGAAATGCCGCTCCATCGGAATCAGGCCCCACAGCCGGTAGGGTTCGCCGCGCACGAAGAAGCCGAGCGGGATCGTCACGGTGCGATCCTCGACGTAGCTCCGGGCGAAGGTCACGGGATTGTCGAAGCGGCGCATGGCATTCACATGCAAGCCGTCCGTGAAATTGAAGCGGATCGGCTGGGGCGGGCAGTAGGAGTATTCCAGGTTACGCCAGTCCCGGGTGGTGGGGGCGAAGAATTCGCAGCCGGTGGCCAGCGCATAAAGGATGATCAGGAGGAAGAACGCGGCCATCCCGAGCTTGTGCCGGGCAAAGCGGCGCCGGGTCAGCTCCCAGGGGGAGAGGACGGCTTCGGTGCGGATGGCGGGAAGGTCGTCGCTCATCGGGAGCCACCTCCGAGGCGGATACGGGGGTCGAGCCAGAGCAGGAGCAGGTCGCTGACGATCGTGCCGAGCACGCCGAGGACGCTGAGCACCATGAGCATGGAGGCGGCGAAGTAGGTGTCCTCGTTCATGAGCCCGAGCATCAGCAGGGGACCCACGGTGGGCAGGCTCAGCACCAGGGCGACGATGGCGCCGCCGGAGACGAGCTGGGGGAAGAGTCCGGCGAGGCCGGAGACAAAGGGGTTGAGCGCCATGCGCACGGGATATTTCAGCAGGAGCCTGAGTGGGCGCACACCCTTGGCGCGAGCCGCAACCACGTAGGGTTTCTTCAATTCGTCGAGCAGGTTGGCGCGCATCACGCGGATCATCACGGCCGTGCTGCCGGCACCGAGGACAATGACGGGCACCCAGAGGTGCTGGAGCAGGTCGATGAACTTGCCCCAGGACCAGGCCGGGTCGGAGGCGTAACGCACACTGAAGAGGCCGGAAACGCTGACGCCGAAATATTCGGAACTGAAGTACATCAGCACGAGGGCGAAAAGGAAGGGCGGCACCGACATGCCCACGAAACCGAGCAACGTCAGAACGTAGTCACCGACGGTGTAGGGTCGCACGGCCGAGTAGATGCCGATCGGCAGGGCCACGCCCCAGGTGAAGAGGATGGTGCAAAACGAAATGGCCATCGTCAGCAGGAGGCGGTCGCCGAGGATCTCGTTGACCGCCTGGTTGCGCTCCATGGAGCGGCCGAGGTTGCCCTGCAGCAGGCCGCTATCCTGCGCGTCGAAGGAGGTGAACCACATGAAGCCCATCCAGCGGACGTACTGTTTCCACGGCGGGTCGTCGTAAAAGAAACTCTGCTTGATGTCCTCCACCTGGGCGGCCGCGCTGGGGTCGCCGTTGAGCGACAGCTCCATGACCTTGGAGGTCACGTAGTCGCCGGGGGGCAGTTGCACGAGGGTGAAGACGATGACGGAGATGAAGAGCAGCGTGGGCACCAGCGTGAGCAGGCGCCGCCAGACGAAGGGATGGCGCAGGCCGAGCAGCAGCAGGCCCAGGCCGGCGCCGAGCCAGAGGCCCCAGGCCAGCAGGCGGCCGCCCCACGGGGCAGTGGCGTTGGCGGCCCGGCTGCCCGAGGTGCGGGGCAGGGGCACGGGCGACGTGAGCGCCTCCTTGATCTGCGCCGCGACGGCCGGCGGATCGTTGGGGGTCTCCCAGAAATAGGTTTCCATGCCGAGGTTGCCGGGCGCCTGGAAGCAGACTGCGGCCACGGAATTCGGCGGGACGTTGTGGAAGCCGTCCTTCACGACCGCGAGCATGGGCGGGGGCGTGGCGAGGTTGATGGTCCAGAGATTGTCGGCGGCGATCTCGAGGATCTCGTTGAAACGCGCGAGCCGCTCCGCCGGCGTGGGGGCAACGAGGGCGAGATCGTACAATTCCATGGCCCG
>JBIJDP010000438.1:0-3335 GCA_044344065.1 Opitutaceae bacterium | reverse complement strand
GGACCCTCGAGCCCGGCGGCGCGGGCCTCGGGGTTGCCCTGCAGGCCGCCGCGCTGGTACCAGCGGCCCCACATCGGGGCGAAGAAGGAGGCGCCGCCCACGGGCACGAAGTAGCGCGGCTGCAGCACGGCCATGAATTCGTCCAGGCCGCCCCAGACGGTGAAGTCGTGCACAAGAGCCGCCTGCTCGACCTGCCAGAGCGTGCGGACGCGCATCTGCACGAGGGCGCGTACGCCGACCTCGGCCCACTGCTCCGCGAGCATGGTGGCGGCGTCGGGCTGGTATTCCTCGGACACGTTCAGGAACCACACCATGCGCGTGCCGTCGGGGAAGGTGCGGAAACCCTCGTGGTCCCGCCCGGTGAGGCCGAGCGCATCGAGCAGGGTGTTGGCGCGGACCGGATCATAGGCGGTGAAGGCGTGGTACTGCCGCTCGTTGTAATACGGCGAGTCGGGTCCGGGCGAAACCTGGGCGGGTTCGCCCACACCGTTGAAGACCGCGGCGCTGATTTCCCGCCGCCGCATGGCGAGCGAGAGGGCCTGGCGGAAGGTCTTTTCGTTGAGCAGCCGGTGCTTCCACGCCGTCTCGGGTTTCGACGGATCGATCGCGCGGTTCAGGTTCGGACTCAGGTGAAACCAGGCCCGCGAGGCGGCAAAGGAATGCAGCAGGCGGTAACCGCGCCGTGGGGCCTCGCTGGCCAGCAGGGTGTAATCCTGGAAGTCGATATGCCGGTCCTGGTAGGAGAGTTCGCCGCTGGCGGCGGCGGCGGTCACCATGTTCTTGCTCTTGATGTCGGAGACGAGCCGGTCGAGGTAGGGCAGTTGGTTGCCCTGCGCATCGACCGCGTAGAAGTAGGGGTTGCGGACAAAGACCTGCGGGGCCGAGGCCTTGTAGCTCGCATAGATCCAAGGCCACATCCGCGGATGCGCGGGGTTGAGCGGAACCTTCATGCGGGTGTAAACCGCGTAGGCGCTGGGCAGGTCCATCGCTGTCATGGTCTCCGCGATGAGCTTCTGATCGCCGATCTCGGGGTGGAATTGCTTCAGGTAGTGGGCCGGCCGGAAATAATCCACCGCGCTGGCCAGCTTCTCGAGGAAGATGCCGTTGGGTTCGTCGAACACGAAGCGCAGCGTCAGGGCATCCACGCGCTCGATGCGCCCGAGTTTGCCGGCGTGGCGCATGAAGGTGTAGTCGGACCCGGCGCCGCTGCCACCGTCGGATTTGAAGTAGAGCACCTCGTGGTTCCACCAGAACAGGATGTCATCGGTCGTGAAGGGATGGCCGTCCGACCAGCGCAGGCCCGGGCGGAGCGTGAAGGTCCACGCGCGCCGGTCGGGCGAGGCCGACCAGGATTTTGCGAGATGCGGCACGATCGGGTAGCCCTGCGGGGACCAGCGCACCAGCGTCACATAAGAGTAGCGGCTGCCCATCACGCCCTCGAGGTCCTGCGGGTTGGTCGCGAGGCGGTGCCACGTGCCGCCGTAGCGGCCGGGGCCCTCGACGCCTTCGAGCACGATCGGCTCCGGGCCGGTGCGCTCGGCCACCGGGGGCAGCTGGCCGGCGCGGGCCAGGTCGGCGAGCACGGGGGCTTCGCCCTTCGGCCACCACGCGCCGCGTTTACCCTCGGCGTAGTCGACGTCGCGCCAGATGACCGGCGGATGCTCTGGGTTCAGCCGCGTAGCGCGCGCCTGGCGGGCGGCGGCCGCTGCGGCGGCGGACGGCATCGGCGGCACCTGCGAGATGTCCGGCCGGAAAAATGCCCCGGCGGCGACGACCAGCAGCGTCAGGCCGAGCGCCGCACCCAGGCAGCCGGCGATGAGCCTGACCGGCAGGGAAAAGATGCGGGATCTGGAACGGTGCATTAAGCGGGGTAGCAAGTCAGTCAGGGGGCTGGGCGTGGACATTCTGCCATCGCGACGAGCAGTCGGGCAACCCGCGTGAGGTCACGAGTGAAAAATGCGCGGTTCCGGTGCTGCTTTATGCTACCTGTATGAATCAGAAATGGTTGCCCAACGATGAGAAGATCGAAGTCTGCAGGCGTAGGTTGAGGCGGCCCTTGCGATCCACTCCCATGACGAAAATATATTTCTTTGTTTCGCTGCTGTCCGTGGCGTGTGCGTCCCCCGCCCTGGCGGCATCTGAGATCATTGAATCGGTCATCGCGCAGCCCAGCGCGGAACACCCGCGCAATTCCGAGGGGGATGTGGTCGTGCTGAAGGATGGCGCCCTGCTGGTCGCCTGGACGGATTTCTATGGCGGGGTGCCGGGTGACTTCGCCCTGGCACGCATCTCAGGGGCGAGATCCACCGACGGGGGCCGAACCTGGGGTGAGCATTTCATATTGGTGGAAAACACTGGGGGCATGAACGTCATGTCGGTGAGTTTCCTCCGGCTCGGGAACGGGGAGATCCTGTTTTTCTACTGTGTCAAGAATACCAAGACCGACCTGAAGCTCTACGTCCGCCGTTCCGCAGACGAGGCCAGGACTTGGAGCGAGCCCTTGCGGATCACGCCCGAGACCGGCTATCATGTGATGAATAACGCCCGGGCGATTCAACTCCATGATGGCCGCATCATTTGTCCGGTGGCCTGGACCGAGGAAGCCATCCGGAAGGGCGAGGTCTACCGTGCGGTCATGTATTTCTCCGACGATGAGGGGCGTTCGTGGACGCGGGGGCGGGGCGAAACCTACTGTGACAAGCGCGGGGCGATGGAGCCGGGGGTGATCGAATTGCGCGACGGACGTCTGCTCCAGATTATCCGCACGCAATTCGGCATGATCTGGCATGCGCATTCCTCGGATCGCGGTGATACGTGGACCGAGGCCAAACCGTGGACCGTGGTTACGCCGGAAGCCCCGAGCACTCTTGTGCGACTGCCCGACAACGGCGACTTCCTGCTTGTTTACAATCCCATCGCACAGATGAACGGGGTGAGCCATTCCGGCCGCCGCACGCCGATGGCCGCGGCCCTCTCCAGTGATGAAGGCGCAACCTGGAGCAAAATGAAACTGGTCGAAAACGATCTCATCCGGACCTACGCCTACTTCAGCGTGCGCATCCATGACGGGCGCGTACTGCTGGTCTATCACGCCGCAAAAAACGACCTGAGCACACTGAAGTTCAAGAGTATCCCCATCGGTTGGTTCCGCGAATAAGGGCGACCACGCTGGGGGTTCCTTTATGGAGAGTTTTCCATCGTTGTGGCGAACGTGCTCCTGACGTAGCGCAGTGCTTCAGTCTGCGCTCAATACTGATCCAGCCCGAACTGTTCATCGGGCCAAGACCGCCGACAAATGGATCACCGTAAATTCAGAAAGGGCGCGGGATCCCAGC
>JBIJDP010000415.1:0-3499 GCA_044344065.1 Opitutaceae bacterium | reverse complement strand
CAGATAGATCATTCTCGCGGAGCCAACATCAACGACGACCGCCGGAGCCAGGCCGAGGAAATCGCAATTGTAGAGGCAGTCGGGCTGCCAGGCCTTCAGGGCGAAAGGCGCCTGCGCATGCTTGGGGACATACGCCACGTTCTGGATCGTGACACTGCGGGTCGAGGCGGGATTGGCCCATGGCAGCGTCGTGATGGCGGAGCGGAAGCCCCCGCTCCACCGTCCCGTTCGCACGTTCCGCATATCCTGCAAATCATAGTGCCGGTTGACGGCCACGGTCCACTCGGCGATCGAATTGAATCCGCCGCCCCGCTTCGCCAACTCTGCCGCCATGAAATCGCACAGCCGGCGATTCTGCTCGTGCGACCACGCGGCCCATCCGCCGGCCGGTTCGACACCTAGAGGTGCGCCGAGCATGTTCAGGTCGATGCGGGTGAAGTCGCCCCAATCCGTGGCATGAATCCGCGCCTCGCTGGCGACGTCCAATTTTGCCGGGGTAGTCATGGGGTTATGCTGAGGGAATGCCTAGTTGGAATTACCTCAAATAGGTAACGATGCCATGGGTAGCGCCCTACCTTCGGAGGCAATTTGCCGCGTCCGATGCCACTACTTTGGGTAATCATCAACATGTGTAAGACGGTCTGGGAATCATTGCAGGCTATCGTATTCGATCTTCGGCCGTAGGTCAGCGCGCTTGCGCGCGCCCGATCCGCGCCCGTCAGCGGGCTGGCCTGCCGAAGCGCTCATCCGGACTCCGCCTCCTTGATCGGCGTGAAGGCCGGTTCCGGTTTCGCGAAATCACCGCTCATCGCCTGCGGCAGCCGCCAGACGGCGGTGCCTTGCCTGTCGGTAAAATACAGTGCCGACGCGGACTCACCGTTCACGTCGCCATCGGCCCAGAACGCATAGAAATCGTCGTGGGCCCAAACCGGCTGGCGGGCGTAGGTGTGGTTGAAAGGTCCGCCATGGGTCAGCCGCGCATGCCGCCGCCAGGTTCCCCCCTCGTCGCGGCTGGTCCACAGTTCCATGTCGCCGCCGGTCCGGCCGGGTTGCGGTCCCGGTGCCGTCGGCGCGATGACCCGCCAGAGCCCGTCGGGTTCGATGCTGAAGGTGCCGTGGTCGTAGTTGTTGTCGGACGCAAAGGCGTCGCGCATCACCCACTGCCTCGTCGCCCGGTTGAAATGGGCCGTGCGCCACTGCCGCGGGGTCGTGGTGTCGTTGGCTTCCGTGGGCGTGGTGAGGTACATCAGCACCGGCTGACCTTTGGCATCAAAGGCCATCTCCTTCATGAAGACGTAAAGGTGTTCCGCCTCGTAATCGTGCACGAGCGCCGCATTCCTGACCGTCGTGAATGGCAGGGTAACCGGCGTCCCGCCCGCCGTCTGCCAGGTCCGGCCGAAGTCTGTGGTCTCGACGTAGTACAGGTTGGTGCGGCCCACGCGATCGACGTTGTAGTCAAACATCGTGCCCACGGTCCGGTCCTGCGCCCTGCTTACCTGGTAATTGCCCCCGGGGATCAGCGCAAAAGCCGGGCGGGCGTTCGGGCCTTCCAGCTGCCAGGAATGGTCCCAGTTGAGGCCATCCCTGCTGGTGTTGAAGTAGAGCCGACGGATGGGATCGCGAAACCCGTAGAACGAATGCAGGAGCAGGAAACCGTACCCGTCGATGTACCACGGCTGAGCGTAGGAGAAGTTCGCGGACTTATCCAGGGCCAACACTGTCTGGAATTCGTCGATCTCATAGGGCCGCGTGCTGCGATAGATGAAGGCATCGCGGAGGGTGCCATGGGCATTGGCGAACACGAAAATGTGCCCCTCGCCATCGAGCATCAGGGAGGGGTTGTCATGGCCGTCGTTGGTCTGCCGGTCGTTCAGGACCCGCGGGCGCGCCACCAGGCCGGTGGCATGGTCATAGTACGAAATCGTGGTCAACAGATTGCCGGGCACGCCCGCCCTGGCGCCGCCGTAGACGAAGAACGTCCGGCCGCGTGCACCCGCCTTCGCCGCATGATATGCCATCGGATGAATCTGCTGCGGAAACGTCCCGAGGCCGCCGGCATAATAGGTGCCGTCGGTGTACCCGTACCACACGCCATGGAAGCCATCCACGGTCGGAGGAATAAAGGTCGGACCTGGACTGACAGGTCCGGCACCGGAAACAGGGGATTGCGACATGGGGGGAATGACTGGCGGCTGACTAGTGCTTCGACGTTTTCCACCGGTCGGTCAAGGGACTGCCTTATTCTACCCGTAGTCTAAAATCGGTCCGATGCCCAATCAGATTGAGCCACAGATGACACTGATGAACACAGATCAAGGCATCGTGGCTCGGGATTATCTGTGCATCTCGGTGATATCTGTGGCTCAAAATGCCTTTCCTCCCGGTCGCGACCGCAGGTTTGACGCCGGCGCGCGGGACGTGTCCGATCTACCTTTGCCGTGCGCTATCCTGCCGTCCTCCACGCCCTGAATTCCCGCAACTACCGGTTGTTTTTCGCGGGCCAGGGCCTGTCGCTGCTGGGCAACTGGATGACCGTGACGGCCTCGGCCTGGCTCATCTACGAACTGTCGAACAGCCCGTTCCTGGTCGGCCTGCTGGCGTTTGCGCACCAGATCCCGATTCTGCTCCTCGCGCCCCTGGGCGGCATCTGGGGCGACCGGGTGAACCGGCAGCGCCTGATGTGGTGGCTCAACGTGCTGTGCGCCGCGCAGTCGCTCACGCTGGCGCTGTTTGCCTACACCGGCCACATCACGGTGGGCTGGCTGCTGGCGCTGTCGGCCCTGCGCGGACTGATCAATGCCGTCGAATTCCCGACCCGGCAGTCCTTCATCGTGGATCTCGTCGGCGACAAGGCCGGGCTGCCCAACGCCATCGCGCTCAACTCCTCACTGTTCAATGTCACCCGGCTGATCGGACCCGCCATGGCGGGCTGGCTGATCGCCACGAAAGGTCCGGAGGTTTGCTACGCCCTCGATGCAGTGAGCTATGCCGGGATTCTCGCTTCGTTGATGATCATGCGGAACCTGCCCCAGCGTCCGCCCGCGTCCTCCGCGCATCCGCTGACCGAACTCCGCGCGGGCCTCGACTACGTGCGCGCCTCCGCGTTGCTCCGCCCGCCCCTGCTCCTCGTGCCGGTGGTGGCCTTCGCCGGATTCACCGCGGGCACGCTCGCACCGGTCTTCGCCCGGGACATTTTTCACGGCAGCAGCATCACCCTCGGCCACATGTACTCCGCCGTCGGGGCCGGCGCGCTGGTCAGCGCCCTGCTCCTCGCCAGTCGGAAAACCTCTGATGGTCTGGCTCGCTGGGTGGTGGCCGGTGGGATCGCGGTGTCGGTCGCGCACGCCGCCTTTGCCCTCAGTCCCGTCCTGTCGCTCGCGCTCGTCTGCCTCGCCCTCAACGGCTTTGGCGCCGTGCTCTGCATGGCGGGCTGCAACACCCTGATCCAGGCCCAGGTGGCGGACGACAAGCGCAGCCGCGTGATGGGCCTCTTCGCCAT
>JBIJDP010000414.1:0-3501 GCA_044344065.1 Opitutaceae bacterium | reverse complement strand
TGCTTCTGAAAGCCGAAGGTAAGCTGATCCAAGTCCTTGAAGCCCGAGGGCACTCCGGTCAGCTCGCCGCGGTGGTGCAGCATCTTGTCGATCACCATGAACGCCTCGCGGGTCGGCTCCTTCATGTGCCGCGCGGAGTCGTCCACCCGGTGCTGGGTGACCGCGAACATCTCCTTTTCCACCCGGTCGACAAACTCCTCGACGCTGCCGCCGTCCAACTGGAACGAGTCCTCCACGATGCCGCCGGCGGCCCGGATGATCTCGCGCAGGATGTGCAGGTCGCGCACCCGCTCGATGAAATAGACTGCCTGGGCAGTCGTCGGGATGCGGGAGCTGACCTGGGCGAGGTAGGCGTAGCCGCCGATCGTGTCGAGCTGACCGCCGGCCTTCAGCTCCTCCGCGACAATGGCGGTATCGATGGGCAGGTTGCGCTGGTAGAGATCGAGCAGCTTCTCGTAAATGATCTGGTTGGCGGGCGAGAAAAAGGCCTTCGGCGCCAGCTTGTCCTCGAGGCATCGGGCCACGGTGTCCGTGCCGTCAATGAAGCAGCAGGACAGCAGGTATTCCTCGGCCTCGAGACTGTGTGGCAGCTCACGTCCGGTCACACCGGAGGCAGGGGCGCGCGACGGGAATTTGTCTTGGGGCTCGGCCATGCGGTGGGACGGTCAGATATGTCAGCGCGTCCGGATGCGTCGCAATAGCGGGTTTTGCACAATTTGCTCCCAAAACGCGAAAGCCGCGTCGGGTGACGCGGCCTGCGCGGGGTGCCGGCATCCCGGTTACTTCTTTTCCTCGGCCGGGGCGTCGATCGGGTTTTCCGAGACGACGTCGAAGTTGAGGTCGACGGAAACCTCGGGGTGGAGCTTCACCTTGACGGTGTGCTGGCCCAGCGTCTTCACCGGCGTGTGCAGGTGTATGCGCTTCTTGTCGAGTTCGAAGCCGGCCGCGGCCAGCTTGCTGTGGATGTCGGCCGACGTGATGGCGCCGAACATCTTGCCGCCCTCGCCGGTCTTGACGGCAAAGGCCAGCGAAGTCTTCTCGAGCTTCTTGGCGAGCTCCTGCGCTCCGCCCAGTTCCTCGGCCTCGCGCACGGCGCGGCGCTTCTTGAGGGCCTCGACCTGCTTGCGGTTGGCCGCGGTGAGCGGCACCGCGATGTTGCGCGGGAGCAGGAAATTGCGCGCGTAACCGGCGCGGACTTTGACTTGATCGCCTTCGCCGCCGAGACCATCGACGGGTTTGACTAGGAGGACTTCGCTGTATGCCATGGTTGACTGGTGTTAAATGTGAAAGGAGGGAGGGAAACAGGGTGATTTAAAAAGGTACGTCTTCGTCAGCGCCTTCTTGCGCGGGCGGGGTCGGACGGCCGGGATTGCGGGCCGGGGGGGCATGCCGCTCGGGCGACTGCGTCTGGTCGGCTTCGTCGCCACCACCGCCGGGGGCGGCGGGACTGTCGCCTCGGCTGCCGAGGAATTGGAAACCTTCGAGCACCACCTTCAGCTTGCTGCGCTTCTGGCCGCTGGTCTTGTCCTCCCACTGGTCGAACTTCAGGCGGCCTTCCACGAACAGCGGGCGGCCCTTGGTGCAATACTTCGCCACGGTCTCGCCCTGCTTGCCCCAGGCCTCGATGTCCACGAAGGTGGTCTCGTCGCGCATCGCGCCCGACTCGTCCTTGAACTGGCGGTTGACCGCGAGTCCGAACTGGCAAATGGCCGTGCCCTTGGGCGTGACGCGGAGTTCCGGGTCGCGGGTCAGGTTGCCGATCAGGTAGACTTTATTGAAGTTCGCCATGGGATGCGGGCACGCGTGGAGGGGTCGTTCAGACCGCCTCGACGAAAGTGCGGTAGACGCTGCTGTTCAGGCGGAGGCGTTCCTTGAGCTGGGCCGGGACGGCGGCCGGGGCGCTGAAGGCGATGTGCACGTAGGTGGCGCCGGTGAATTTGGCATCGGTCACGCGGGCAAAGTCGCGTTTGCCGACGTTTTCGACCCCGGTGACCTCGCCGTGCAGGGTCGTGATGTCCTGCTTGAGGCCCTCGATGATCTGTTCGACGGAGTCTTCCTTGCCCCGGTTGTCGAGGATGAAGGTCGCGCGGTAGTTACGGTTGTTCTGGTTCATTTTTGTCTCTGCGGTTGAGGGAATTCATGGCCCGGTCGGGCCCGTCGTTGAGGAGCAGGCTGAGGCCGTTGAGATAATGCGGAAGGGAGTTGTCGATTATGGTGTGCTGTTCGTTGGTGAATTTTCCCAGGACGAAGTCCTTGAGGTCCATTTGCGCCGGCTGCTTCGGCCCGATGCCGAGGCGGTAGCGGCAGAAACCGTTGCCGAGATGCTCGAGCAGGCTGGCCACACCGTTGTGACCGCCGGCACTGCCGGTCGTGGTGACCTTGACCAGGCCGAGATCGATGTTGGTGTCGTCGTAGATGACGGCCACCGACTCCAGCCCGAGTTTGTAATACCGGACCAGATCACCGACCGCGCGACCGCTCTCATTCATGAACGTGAGCGGCTTGACGAGGTAGCACGACGCACGGCCGGGGCGATCCCAGCGGGCAACCTGTGCCTCGAACTGCGCCTGTTTCTTCCACGCCAGCTGATGCTGGCGGGCAAACGCCTCGATCACCACCCAGCCAAGGTTGTGGCGGGTGGATTCGTATTCGCGGCCCGGATTGCCGAGACCGGCAACGAGCGAGATGGACATGACTCAAAGAACAAACGCAGGGCCGGCCACGGTCAAGCGGCCGGCCGCACGGAAACTTATTTCTTGGCGGGAGCGGCGGGCTTGGCCGCGGGGGCGGCACCCTTGGCGGGAGCAGCGGGAGCGCCTTTCTTGTCGCCGGCGGCGGCCGGGGCCGCCGGGGCACCGGCAGCGGGGGCGGCGCCAGGGGCACCGGGAGCGGCGGGAGCGGCGCCGGGAGCACCCGGGACGGCAGCAACCGCGCCTTCGGCACCTTCGACCGGGGCGGCGACCACGACTTCCTGCACGATTTCGGCCACGGGCTCGACACAGGAAACCACGGGCTGGCCCTTGGAATCGAGGTAGTCGACGCCAGTGATGGGCTTCAGCTCACCGATCTTGATGGTCTCGCCGACCTTCAGCTCGGTCACGTCGACATCGATGAAGGCGGGAAGGTCCTTGGGGAAGCAGCGGATGCGGATGTTGTGGGAAGCAATTTCCAACACGCCGCTCTGGTTCTTGACGCCGAAGGATTCGCCGATGACCTGCACGGGCACGCGGATTTCCATCTTCTCGTCGGACTTCACTTCCTGCAGATCGATGTGCAGGTACTTGTCAGTCAGCGGATCGCGCTGGACTTCCTGCAGGAAGGAGAGGGCCTTATCGGCCTTGTCCTTGCGCTGGAGCTCGATGAGGACGGCGCGGCCGGCCACGGACTTCAGGAGGCGGACGAACTCGGGGGTATCAACCGCGAGCTTCTCGGGACTCGTGTGCTTCCCGTAGAGAATCGCGGGAATGCTGTTGGCCTTGCGCAGGCGGCGGGAGGCGCTGC
>JBIJDP010000412.1:0-3517 GCA_044344065.1 Opitutaceae bacterium | reverse complement strand
TGCCCGTGCCGAGCGGGAGCTTGAGGGCCAGCAGCTTGGCCTGGGTTTCCTGGAATTGCTTTTCCTTCTCCTTGTCCTTGCCCCAGAGCGTCGGGGAATAGAACACGTGCTTGAAGGCGATGTCGTTGCCCTCCACGAGGTAAAAGGTCATGGACTGCGCCTGCAGCGCCTCGACCACCTTGGAGGCGGTGAGCTCGATGACCGAGGTCAGGTCCTCGCGGCTGGGGGCCGGCTTGGAGATGACCTTGATGAGCAGGGAACGACGGAGGGCGCTGGCGAGATTGGGTGTGGCCATGGGAATGCCTCGGGCTGGGGGCGGTTACTCAGGAATTGTCAGCGAATACAGTATGCCGCAATGAGAAACACGTGCAACCCCGGCAAACATGTTTTCGTGGCTGAAGCTCATCCTGCATTGGCTGGGTCGCGGTGACGCCGGGGCGCGTGGCGAGCGCCTCGCCGCCGACTATCTGCAGCGGGAGCACGGTTTTGCCATCGTGGCGCGCAACTGGCGGAATCCGCGGGACCGGCGCGATGAGCTCGACCTGGTCTGCCGGGACGGCGAGGTGCTGGTCTTTGTCGAGGTGAAGACCCGCAGCAGTGCCGCCCTGGTCACGGGTTATCATGCCGTGAACCGGCACAAAAAGCGGGTATTGCTGCGCGCGGGTTCGGCCTATCTGCGCCAACTACGGCCGCCGCCCAGGACCTTCCGGCTCGATATCGTGGAAGTGACGCTGCCGGTTGACGGCGGCCCGCCCGTGATCAGCCACTTCGCGAATATCCCGTTGTTTCCGAAATTCCACGGGATGGGGCGGTGAGAAAGTAGGGCAGGTCAAAGACCTGCCCTACTGCGATGCATCCCTCGCGCATCCATCCGTCCATCACCATTTCCCTTGCCGCACACCGGACCGGAACCGAGGATGCGCGCCCGTCACACACCATGGCCGACCTCCAGCGTCACCCATTTTTGCATGGCTTGAGCAAGCATCGCGGAGCTCCTCCGACGGTGGTCGTTATTTTTGGCGCCTCGGGCGACCTGACCGCGCGCAAGCTGATCCCGGCCGTCTATAACCTCGGCCATGACAACCTGTTGCCGGCGGACTTCCACTTGATCGGTTTCGGCCGCAAGCCGATCCCGGACGAGGAGTTCCGCAGCCTCGCGGCTGCAGCCATCAAGGAATTCTCCCGGCGCGAACCCGACCCGGCCGTCTGGAGCCGCCTGGCCGCCAACACGACCTATGTCGCGGGCGGTTATGACGAGAAGGCGGCCTTCGACCGGCTGGCGGCCCACATTGATGCCATCGAGCAGCGCACGGGCCGCGACGTGCAGGTGCTGTTCTACATCTCGACGCCGCCGACGGTTTTCGCGCCCATTCTGCTCAACCTCGGGGCGAGCGGACTCGCCCACCGGCACATTGACCTGCCGCATCATGCCAAGGTCATCATTGAAAAGCCCTTTGGCCGGGATCTCGCGTCCGCGCACTCACTCAACGCCACCATCGGTTCCGTGTTCCAGGAGCGGCAGGTCTACCGCATCGACCACTATCTCGGGAAGGAGACCGTGCAGGACCTGTTGGTGCAGCGTTTCGCCAATGCGATCTTCGAGCCGCTCTGGAACCGAAACTTCATCGACAGCGTGCAAATCACGGTGGCCGAGGAGGTGGGCGTCGGTTCCCGCGGCGGCTACTACGAGCAGAGCGGGGCGCTGCGCGACATGATCCAGAACCACACGATGCAGCTCGTGGCCCTCACGGCCATGGAGCCGCCCGTGTCGCTCGACGCCGAGGCCATCCGCGACGAGAAGGTCAAGCTGCTCCGGGCCATCGAGCCGCTCGTGCTCGGACCGGGGGGCGACGTCGCCCGCGCCCAGTACACCGCCGGCATGGTCGGCGGGAAGAGCGCCAAGGGTTATCGCGAGGAGGACGGCATCGCGCCCGGGTCCACGACCGAGACCTACGCGGCGCTGCGGCTCAGCATCAACAACTGGCGTTGGCAGGGCGTGCCGTTCTACCTCCGTTCCGGCAAGCGCATGGCGCGGCGCGTCTCGGAGATCGCCATCAATTTCAAATGCCCGCCCGGCACGCTCTTCGCCGCCGGCGGACGCTTCGACCTCGCGGGCAACACGCTCTCGTTCCAGATCCAGCCCGACGAGGGTCTCAGCCTCATCCTCAACACGAAGATCCCCGGCCTCGAGACGCGCACGCAACCGGTGAAGATGAGCTTCCGCTACGCCACCACCTTCGGCTCCAACACGCCCGAGGCCTACGAGCGGCTCGTCCTCGATGCCATGATCGGCGACGGCACGCTGTTCATCCGCGGCGACGAGGCGGAGACTTCCTGGAAACTTTGCACGCCGGTCCTCGAGTCCTGGGCCGCGGCCGGTCGCGACGGCATGGACAGTTATCATGCCGGCTCGTGGGGTCCGCCGGCGGCTGAGACTCTGCTCGAAAAACACGGCCACGTCTGGCGCCAGCCCTGAGTCATGCCCCTCATATTCGAAGCCCTGCCCGGCCTGGAGGTCCCGGTCGGCGCGATTGCGAAGAGCCTGGCGGAGATGTGGAGCGGCCCCGCGGTCGGCGGCAATGCGCCGCTGCTGAACGACGATGCCAAGGCCACGCAGGTCAATTTCGTCCTGCACCTCGGCTTCAACACCACGCCGGACGACGCGCGGGCCCAGTTCCAGACCGCCGTGCGCTTTTCCCAGCGCTGCCCGAGCCGGGTGGTCGTGCTCTGCCCGAGGGTGGAGGAAACCGGCGCGAAGGACATGCGGGCGAAGATCTACGGCGAGTGCCACCTGGGCCGCACGAAGGGCGACAAGCGCTGCGTCGAGTTCGTGATGCTGAACTATCCGCGGTCGGCGCGGCTTCACCTCGAGGACCAGGTTTCCGTCTGCCTGTCGACCGATCTGCCGCTCTACTACTGGGTGCACCGCTTCAGCGACAGCGTCCGGCTGGCCGACTACCGTTATCTGCTCAGCCGCGCGAAGCGGGTGCTGATCGACAGCGCGCTCGCGCCCGCCGACGCCATGACCTATCCTTGGCCCAAGCCGGCCGCCCTGCGCGACCTGGTTTACGCCCGGCTGCTACCGATCCGGCAGACCATCGGCCAGTTCCTCTCAACCTATCCGGCGGCCGCCCTCGTCACGGGGCTCCGGGAGGTGACCCTGACCTCCGCGCGCGACCTGGCGGGGGAAGGCTGCGTGCTTGGCTCCTGGTTGTGCGAGCGACTGGCGGACTGCGGCGACCAAGCGCCGGTGCAGAAAATCCGGCACCGCCTGGGTCCGCCGCGCGGCTTCGCGCTGGAATTCGCGTATGACAGCCCCGCGAAATATTTCCGCTGGTCGGGCAGCCTGGCCGACGGCCACGCGCGCTTCGAGGCCGACTTCGGCACGGGCCCCACGACGCTGCCCGCCTCGATCAGCCTGCTGACGCCGGAAGCCGCGCTCAACGAGGCGATGTTCTTTTGAGGGGGTGGGGATGTAGGACGGGATCTTCTCCTTCGCCGGGCCTACGGAGGACAG
>JBIJDP010000410.1:0-3519 GCA_044344065.1 Opitutaceae bacterium | reverse complement strand
GGATTGTACGAGAGATTGCGACCGAGGGCCCTCCTTCGCCGGGCCTACGGAGGGCAGGCTGGTCGCGCTCCCAGGGACCCGCCTGTTCACCTCAACCGCACAAACAGCCACACGCCGATGGACGCCATGGCGAGGCTCGGGAACCACGCCGCCAGCACCGGCTCCATGAGTCCCTTGGACGCCAGCGAGGACGCGAGATTCGAGAAGATGTAGTACATGAAGAACAGGCCGATGGATTTCGAGACGCCCACCGCGGGATTCACTCGCACGCCCGACACGGCGAAGGGCACCGCCAGTGCGATCACGATGAGCGGACCAAAGGTATCGGCGAGGATGCCGAAGTATGTCACCTCATAGGGCACCACCTTGGGGCTGCCGATTGACTTGAGGTAGTCGACGAGCCGGCGCAGCTCGAAGAACGAAAGGTCGCCGGGCTTGCGGTCGATGATGAGCATCAGGCGCGGGTCCTCGTCGCAGTCGCTCCGGAACAGCTCGGCGAAGGGCCGGGGCTCCACCATCTCGCCCGACTCCCGGTCAAAGATCAATTCGCGGCCCTGCCGGAACACCCAGCCCCCGCGGCTGGCGTCATGCCAGGCCTCGGCGGCGATGATCCTGCGCTGCTCGCGCCGCTGCGGGTCGAGTTCCGCCAGCGTGACCCCGTAGCCCTTGCGGGTGAACTGGCTGTAGCGGTTGAAAAACCACATGCGCCCCGCCACGCGGTTGTCGAAGCCCACGCTGTAAACCGCCCCGACCCGGTCCTCGGTCTGGGACCTGGCCTGAAAACGATACTGCAGGTTCTCCCGCAGGGCGCGCGACTCCTCGACCGACCAGGGCACCACGCTGGCGTTGAGATACCAGGTCAGCCCGCAGGCCAGCACGCCGATCACCCAGACCGGGGCGGTGATGCGCATCAGGCTCACCCCGGCGGCCCGCAACGCGATGAATTCGTTCGCCCGGTGCAGCTTGCCGAGCACGAACAGCAGCGAGATCAACAGGCCAATCCGCAGCACCAGGACCAGGAATCCCGGGAGCGTGACGAAGAAATAGACGCCGAAGTCCGCCGGCCGCGCGCCGAGGTCGTTCAGGTTGCGAAAGTCGTCGTACAGCACCTGCATGAGCAGCAGGCCGATCATGGCCACGAGCACCAGGGCGAGGATTTGCAGCCACTCGCGCAGGAGATGTCGGTCGTAGGTGTTCAACGCAGCCGCATGAAAGCCGCGGGACCGCCCGACGCAAAGCCCAAACCGGCGCGCCCAATATTCCCCATGAAACCTTGGCAAACCATCTCACGGCCTAATCTGGAACTCAGGAACCCTGAAAATGGGTGCAACCCGGGGCGTGCATGCAAAAATCCAATCATGCCCGCAGCGGCAGCGGTAGGCGGCCCGCTGGCGGGCGCGGGTTGGGCGCGAGCAAGCTCGCTGACCTACCAAAATCTCCATCACAAGCACGACCCGGGTCTTTTCCTGCTTGCCTGAGTTCCAGATGCGTTTTCGGAGGTTCCCCAACTTGGGGTTTGCCCGCGGGACCTCCGACGGTCTTCATGCCCGCCCATGGCACAAACCCAAGAAGCCTGGAGTTCCCGGCTCGGCGTAATTCTGGCGGTGGCGGGCAGCGCGGTCGGCCTCGGCAATTTCCTGCGCTTCCCCGGCCTGGCGGCCCAATACGGCGGCGGCGCGTTCATGATCGCCTACTTCGCCTCCCTGCTCCTCATCGGCATTCCGATCTGCTGGGTGGAATGGACCCTGGGGCGTTACGGCGGCCGCGCCGGCTATCATTCCACGTCGGGCATCTTTCAGGTCCTGCTGCAGAAGCCCTATGCGAAATACCTGGGCGTGATCGGCTTCGTCTGCCCGGTCTGCATCTACATGTATTACGTGTACATCGAGGCCTGGTGCCTGGGCTATGCGCTGAACGCCCTGACCGGCAATCTCAGCCAGCCCGGCATGAACTATGGCGAATTCTTCGGCCGCTTCACCGGCGCAAGCTCGGACGGCGTGGCCCTGCACTTCGGCCTCGGTGACGTCGGCATCTTCGTCCTGATCGTTTACGTCCTGAACTTTTACTTCATCTACCGCGGCATTTCCAAGGGCATCGAGTTCGTCTGCAAGTGGGGCATGCCCCTGCTCATCCTGATCGCGGTCATCGTGCTGGTCCGCGTCCTGACCCTGGGCACGCCCGATGCCGCGAAACCCGACCAGAACGTCATCAACGGTCTCGGCTACCTCTGGAATCCAGGCGACATCACGACCGGCCTGAAAAACCCGCAGCTCTGGCTCGCCGCCGCCGGCCAGATCTTCTTCTCCCTCTCGGTCGGCTTCGGCGTCATCATCACCTACGCCAGCTACCTGAAGAGCAAGGACGACGTCGTCCTCAGCGGTCTCACCGCCTCCGCCGCCAACGAGTTCTGCGAGGTCGGCCTCGGCGGCCTGATCACCGTCCCGGCCGCCTTCATCTTCCTCGGCGCCGCGGGCATCGTGGGCCAGGGCACCTTCGGCCTCGGCTTCAACGTCCTCCCCGAGGTCTTCGCCCGCATGCCCGGCGGTCAGGTCTTCGCCGCCATCTTCTTCCTGCTGCTCTTCCTCGCCGCCATCACCAGTTCGCTTTCCATGCTGCAACCCGGCATCGCCTTTCTCGAGGAGGGCCTGAACATCGGACGCAAGCAGTCGGTCGCCCTGCTCGGCCTGGTCACCGCCATTGGCACGCTCTTCATCTGGTATTTCTCCAAGGACCTGAAGGCCCTCGACACGATCGATTTCTGGGTCGGCACCGTCATGCTGTTCATACAGGCCACCTTCCTCGTCCTCATCTTCGGCTGGGGCCTGGGCATCGAGCGGGGCTGGGCCATCGCCCACGAGGGCGCGGAGATGCGCATCCCGAGCATCTACAAGTTCATCATCAAGTACGTCACGCCCGCCTTCCTGCTGATCGTCTTCCTGCTCTTTGTCCTGCAGAACGTCTTCGGCTGGAACTATTCCTTCAGCCACCCGGAATTCAACCCCACGGCCTACGTGCGGGACCTGGTGGGCTCGGCGCCGAACTATGTGGCCCGGCTGAGCATAGGCTTGATCGTTGTCATGACCATCTTCTCGATCATCCTCGTCAACATCGCCGGCAAGAACTGGGTCCGGCGCGAAGCCAACCAAAGCAAACAGGAGACGTCACCATGACCACCGGCGGCTGGATTAACATGATTCTCTCGGTCGGCTTTGTGACCATCCTCTTCGGCTGGTGCATCTACCGTGTCATCCGTGGACCGGGCGCCAAGCACGAGCACGAACTCGCACACGTCGAACCCATCGAAAAGGACCAGGCCGACCAACGCTGAGCCGGATCAATTCATCAGGCAACCACAGCCAGGCACGGATGAACACAGATCAGAATGGATTACAAAGGTCCCGGTTTGGGGCTTGGCGCACTATTCATTGAGGCAATCTAGGCACCGTTTCTCGCGCTCCAGCTGCATGCCTTTTCATCTGTGTTTATCTGTGCACATCTGTGGTTCAACTGCATGAGTCC
>JBIJDP010000411.1:0-3519 GCA_044344065.1 Opitutaceae bacterium | reverse complement strand
GTCGCTCGAGCAACTGGCGCAATGACCGCTCGGTCATCGTTTCACTGGAAGGCTCGGCGGCAGCCAGGGCGGTGCAGAGCAAAAGGAAACAGCAGAGGATTCTCATGGGTTCGCAGGCTGCGACACCATCAACCCGCCAGGGTGCCCGCGTAAACATTCATCCGTTCGCCGCGCAGGAAACCGACCAGCACCTGGCCGCTGGCCCGGGCAAACTCCACGGCCGCACTGGTGGGCGCCGAGATGGCCGCCACTGCCGGAATCCCCGCGGCCAGCGCCTTTTGCATGATTTCGAAGGACACCCGTCCGCTCACCAGCAGAATGCTGCCGGCCAGCGGCAATTCGCCAGCCAGCAGCGCATGGCCCGCCACCTTGTCGAGGGCGTTGTGCCGGCCCACGTCCTCCCGCACGACGCGCAGATTGCCCGCGGCATCAAACAGCGCACTGGCATGCAAGCCGCCAGTGCGATCAAACGCCGGCTGGGCGGCCCTGAGCCGGTCGGGCAGCGCGACCAGCACGGCCCGCGACGGCACCAGCGGCGTGGCGATGGGCGCAAACTGCGCGCGCACCGCCTCGATGCTCGCCTTGCTGCAGATGCCGCAGCTCGACGACGTGAACACATGCCGCGTCAGGCGTTCGAGGTCCAATGCCGTGCCCGGGGCCAGAATCACATCGAGGATGTTCTCCTCGGGCGCCCCGCCGTCGGCCCGGCAGTAAACCATGTCGAGCACCTCCTCACGCCGATGCAGGATGCCCTCCGTCGCCAGAAATCCCGCGGCTAACTCCCGATCGTGACCTGGCGTGCGCATGACCACCGCCACGCTGTGCCCGCCGACGCGGATCTCGAGCGGCTCCTCCGCCGCGAGCACATCCTCGCGCACTTCGGCCGGACGCGCGCCTTCAAACCGGGTGATGGCGAAGCTACGAACGGCTTTGGCGGGTGTCGGGGGCATGGCAGGAGCAAAGCGAAACCGCGGTCGCATTCACGTTTTTTGTGCAGGGAAAGATCATGTTTAACGCGTCCCGAAGGCGGCCAGTAGGGCGAATCTCCTCTCAAAACAGAAATCAAGGTAGCGCCCGGCCTCCGGACGGGCGTTTTTTCGCAGGGCTACGCTTTACGGCCCGCCCAGAGGTCGGGCCCTACCCTTTTCCAGCGCTGATTGCCGACTAGATCGGTGGCCGGCCCTACTTGATCAGCGGCTTGAGCAGCGCGAATTTTCCGCTCGCGGCGGGGGTGATGAACTTGCGGCGGAACGCGTTGACGCGCACGCCCTCGCCGAGCATCGACGCGAGCCGTTCCGCCAATGCGGGAGGCGCGGAGTGCTCGGACACGTAGTGAAAGTCCCAGCGCTTCTCGGCGGTCTGCACCAGGCTGTAATGCCAGCAGGCAAAATTATCCGGGAGCACTTCGTCCACCTCGGTTGGCGAAACCAGCGAACCGTCGGGCCGGAAATACAGGCCACCCTCGCGTCCAAGGATGCGGTAACCGGTCGGATACCGGCGCACGATGTCGCCCGTGTGATAGCGCAGCAAAGGCATGGCCTCGCGCCCGCGGGTCGTGACGTAAATCTGGAAGACGTCCGGCAGGCCGGCGCGCCAGGGGACGAGCTCGATGAAGGCATTGTCATCGATGACCTTTGAATCGTCCTTGAAGGCTTCGCCGACGAACAGGTAGCCCGCCTCGGTCGAACCATAGAGATCGACCTGGGCCGCGGGAAACACTTCTGCGATGCGACGGCTGTGCTGCTGGCTGGCCTTGCCGTAGGTGAGGATCACCGCGCGGATGCTCGGGACCTTCACGCCGCGGCGCTGGGCTGCCCGGGCCAGCAGCGAGAGATAGATGGGCTCGCCCTCGATCACCTCGGGTTTCGTCGCCTGCAACTCAAGCACGATGCGGTCCCACTCCGCCTCCGGAAAGGCAAAGGGATCGCTGGAAAGATTCAGATAGACCGTGCCGTTGAAATAGCGGTGAGGGAACGGATGATCCTCGTAGGGACAGAGGTTGCTGGAGCAGCCCACCGGTGCGAGGACGCACTTGCGGTAGGGCCGGCCGACAAATTCCCGCAGGATGGTCGAGGCCCGGTAAGCGCGCTCAGTCTGCGCCTCCCACCACCCCTGCTCCATGATCACGGTCATCGGCCCCTGCGTGGTGCCGGAGGTGGATTCGTATTCGAAGCGTTTTTCCGCCATGCCGCGCTCGATTTCCCGGTAGTCGGCGAAGAAGGCCTGGTGCCCGTGCTCGACGATTTCCTTTTTCGAAAGCGCCGGGATTTCGCGGTAACAGGCCCACTCCAGCGGATTCTGGTGGAGCGGAAACCGCCGGCCATAGAGCGGGCTGCGGGCATAGATGCGCCGGACTTCCTGTTCCAACGGTCCGGGCACGCGGTCAACGGCCAGGGGGCCGAGCGCGGCGGGATGATTGGCAAAGACGGGGACGGACATGGCGGTGGTCGGGCAGGAAACTCCGGAGTGGGGTTAAGTCAAACGCCGCCCTGCATCGCCCGCCAGCGGGGTTCGAACATGAACAGGGCGTTGAGCACCAGACTGTGGGTGATGCCGCCATTCCGGGCAAGGGCCAGCACTTCCTCCACCGGCAGGGTCAGCACCTCGATTTCCTCATCATGGTCCCAGGCCAGCGCATCGGTCACCGCCGCGAGCTCCACGAGCACCACATGGCACCGGTTGCTCAGGATCGCAGGATTCGGCCGCACCTGGCCCAGCAGGCAGGCTGCCGCCCCGGAATAACCGGTTTCCTCGCGTAATTCCCGGGGACCCGCCACGAGCGGATCCTCGCCGGCATCAATGACGCCACCGGGAATCTCGAGGGCAAAATCATCCACGCCAAAACGGAACTGGCGCACGAGGACCAGCCGGTGGTCCGGAGTCAGCGCGATCACATTCACCCAGTCCGGCGGATGTGCGACGACGAAGTCGCGCTCCGTACCCCGTTGCGGATGCCGGTAGCGCACATGATGCAGGTCAAAGACGCGGGTCTGCGCCAGCAGCGTCCGGCCGAGTTTTTGCCAGCGGGCGGGGTGACCGGGAGAGGGGCTCATGGCGGGTCAAAAAAAATGCCTCCTGACTTGCGTCGAGGAGGCATCGGGAAAATTGCGGGCCGATTACTTCTTCGGCATCTTGATCTTCTGGCCGATCTTCAGCTTGCTGGAATCAACGCCGGGGTTGACCTGCTGCATGGCGTCAATCGTCGTGCCATGGGCGCGGGCGATCTTGGCGAAGGTGTCGCCGGCCTTGATGATGTATTCATCGGGACCAGCCACGGCGGGAGCGCCACCCTTGGCGGAACGCGCGGGGGCCTTGGCCGACTCTTCAATCTTCGTGATCTTGGCGTTGATGTCACCGATCATCGTGCCGATCTGGTTGATGGCGTCCTGCGTCGAGCGGGTCAACGAGGCCAGATCACGTGAGGCCTTGTCGGCGGTCGCGGCGGTCGAACTGACCTGCGATTCGAGGGCGTCCACTTTCGCGAGTTTTTCCTCATGCGCGGCCAATGTCTTGCCAACG
>JBIJDP010000409.1:0-3526 GCA_044344065.1 Opitutaceae bacterium | reverse complement strand
CCCAAGCTGCTCATGAGCGACACCGGCCTGAACAGCGGTTTCATGCTGCCCCAGTACGCCGCCGCCGCGCTCGTCTCCGAGAACAAGATCCTCGCGCATCCCGCCTCCGTGGACTCCATCCCGAGTTCGCTGGGCCAGGAGGACCACGTGTCCATGGGCGCCATTGCCGCCACCAAGCTGCTCGAGGTCGTGAACAACACCGAGACCGTCCTCGCCATTGAGCTGATGAGCGCGGCGCAGGCGCTCGATTTCATCCACCCGCTCAAGGCCGGCCGCGGTGTCGAGGCCGCGCACGCCGAAGTGCGCCGGCACCTGGCCTTCGCCGAGACCGACCGGCTTTTCCACAACGACATCCAGACCGCACTCGAACTGGTCCGCAGCGGCACGCTCATCACGGCCGCGGAGCGCGAAAGCGGGAAACTGCACTGAGATTTTGTTAAATCGCGGAAGCGCGGAAGGATGGAAACACGGAATCCAGGCTGTTCAGAAAACCCAGGCTAATTTTATGCGGAAATCAGGAACACCGGAAACAGAGCCCTGAACGACCTCTTCCTGTTTTCCTGATTTTCACATTTCATTTTAAGAACCTTTTCAAGGACTGATTCCGCGTTTCCGTTCCTCCGCGTTTCCGCGATCAAGGTTCGCAATTCTTCACCCATGAAACCCTCACCCCGCACCATTCGCGCCCCTCGTGGCAACAAGCTCACCTGCCAGACCTGGGCGGCCGAGGCCGCCATGCGCATGCTGATGAACAACCTCGATCCCGAGGTCGCCGAGCGTCCGCAGGATCTCGTCGTTTACGGCGGGCGCGGCAAGGCGGCGCGCAACTGGCCCTGCTTCGACGCCATCATCGCCGCGCTCCCCAAGCTCGCCCCCGACGAGACGCTCCTCATCCAGTCCGGGAAACCCGTGGGTGTGGTCCGCACGCATCCCGATGCCCCGCGCGTCCTGCTCGCCAACAGCAACATCGTGCCCAAGTGGGCCACGCAGGAGGTCTTCGACGACTTCGAGAAGCGCGGCCTCATGATGTACGGCCAGATGACGGCGGGCTCGTGGATTTACATCGGCACGCAGGGTATTTTGCAGGGAACCTATGAGACCTTCGCCGAGGCCGGCCGCCAGCATTTTGGCGGCACGCTGGCCGGGCGGCTCTGCGTCACCGGCGGCTGCGGCGGGATGGGCGGCGCCCAGCCGCTGGCCATCACGATGGCCGAAGGCACCTGCCTCATTGCCGACGTGGACCAATCCCGACTGCAGAAACGCGTCCATGACCGCTACCTCGATGAAATCGCGCCCACGCTCGATGCGGCCATTGACCGTGCGGTGCACTGCGCCGGGCGTCGCGCCGCCCGCAGCATCGGTGTCACGGCCAACATCACCGACCTCCTTGAGCGCCTGCTCGCCCGCAGGATTCGCGTCGATGTCCTCACTGACCAGACCAGCGCCCACGATCCGCTCGTGGGCTACGTCCCCGTCGGCTTCGACCTCAAAGCCGCCGCCAGACTGCGCAAGGCCGACCCGAAGAAATACCAGCGCCTCTCGCTCGCCTCGATGGCGCGCCATGTGCGTGCGATGCTGGCGCTGCAGCAACGCGGGGCGCAGACCTTCGATTACGGCAACAACCTCCGCCAGCACGCCTTCGACCAGGGCGTGAAGCGCGCCTTCGCTTTTCCGGGTTTCGTGCCCACCTACATCCGGCCGCAGTTTTGCCTCGGCCGCGGACCGTTCCGCTGGGTGGCGCTCTCCGGCGATCCCGCCGACATCCGCGCGACCGACGCCGCGCTCATGGATCTGTTCCCGAAGGACGCCGGCCTGCATCGCTGGCTCAAGCTGGCCGGAGAGCGCGTCGCCTTCCAGGGTTTGCCCGCGCGCATCTGCTGGCTCGGACTCGGCGAGCGTCACCAGGCCGGCCTGCTGTTCAACCGCATGGTGGCCGACGGCCGAGTGCAAGCCCCAATCGTCATCGGCCGCGACCACCTCGACTGCGGCTCCGTCGCGAGTCCGAACCGCGAGACCGAGGCCATGAAGGACGGCTCCGATGCCATCAGCGACTGGGCGATCCTTAACGCCATGGTCAACATCGCCAGCGGCGCCTCCTGGGTGAGCTTCCACCACGGCGGCGGGGTCGGCATTGGCTACAGCCAGCACGCCGGCCAGGTCATCGTCGCCGACGGCACGTCGGAGGCCGCGCGCCGGCTCGAGCGCGTGCTCACCAACGATCCCATGATGGGCGTCTTCCGCCACGCCGACGCCGGTTACGACGCCGCCAGAAAATGCGCCCAACGCCTCCACGTGCCGATCCCGATGGAGCGGAAGAAAAATTAGGCATGGATTTTTCTCACGCGGAGGCGCGGAGGTCGCGGAGGATGAACCGTTATTTTATGCAATCGGATCGGCAGTCTGCTTTTCCCGCCCGCACCCGTACGTGCAGATCAGTCGTGTCACTTCTCCGCGTCCTCCGCGACTCGGCGAGAAAACAATCCGTGCCATCCGTGAAATCCGTGGTTTAATTCTGCCCGTACTCGCCATGCGGCTGATTCCCCATACCTCTTCTCCCGATTGGCCCGTTAAAATCACGACCGGGCGTTTTGCCGCGACGATCCGCACGGATGCGCCGGAGGATTGTGAAATCGCCCTGCTGGGTCTGGCCGATGACACCGGGGTTAAGCTCAACCACGGCCGGCCAGGCGCCGCGGGCGGACCGGCGGCTATCCGCGCGGCGCTCGCGAAGTATGGCGCCAACCTGCCGGAGCTGCCCTTCGTCTTCGATGCCGGCGATGTCCGTCCGGGCCGGACACTCGAGGAAACCCACGAGCGTGTGACCGCCGCGACCGCAGCCCTGCTTGAACGCGGCCTGCTGCCGGTCGCGATTGGCGGGGGCCACGATCTCACCTTCCCCTTTGTGCGCGCGGTCGCCGTCCGCTATCCGCGGCCCACGGGACTCTATTTCGACGCTCACCTCGACGTGCGGGAAACGCCCGGCTCGGGCATGCCGTTCCGCAAGCTGGTCGAGGAGTGCGGGGTGCCCGCGCTTCATCTGCACGGTTTCAGGTCCTTGGTGAACTCACGCGAGCATGGGGACTGGTTCACCGCCCATGGCGGCCGGACCTGGCCCGATGATGCGGCCGTGGTCATGCCCGGAACCGGTGATCTCTTTGTCAGCTTCGACCTTGATGTCCTCGACGCCGCGCATGCCCCCGGGGTCAGTGCGATCAATCCCGCCGGCTGGACCGTCCGCGAAGCCGAGACCTGGGTGGCCGCCTGCGGGACCGAGCCGCGGGTGCGTTGCTTCGACCTCATGGAACTCAACCCTGACTTTGACCACTCCGGCCGCACGGCGCGTGTGGCGGCCCACCTGTTCCTGACCTTCCTGCAAGGATTCGCCCGCCGATGACACTGCACCTCCGCAACGCCCGCATCCTCACCATGGCCCGTTCGACCAGCTCGGGGCAGGCCGGTGGGGCTGAACCCCGACGCGGCGCCGCGCTCGGCGAACTGGGCGTTATCCCCGCCGGCGACGTGCTCG
>JBIJDP010000408.1:0-3529 GCA_044344065.1 Opitutaceae bacterium | reverse complement strand
GGCGGCGCGAGGGCAAGTGGAGTGGCCCGGATTGTGGCTTGAAGCCGGCGGCGGGATTGCGCGGGATGCAGCGCATGGATTCATACGCGGTCGTATTCACCGGCCCCAACCAGGTGGCGTATCAAAGGATCACCAGCCCCGAGCCCGGACCGGAGGATGTGGTCGTGGAACTGCATCACTCGTGGATCAGCAACGGCACCGAGGGTTCGTTCCTGAGGGGCGAGCGCATCTCCGGCGACGTGGCCTGGCGGCCGGGTGATCCCGCGCCCTTCCCGATGGTGGCGGGTTACCAGAAGGTCGGCCGCGTCAGGCACACGGGATCGGCGGTCACGCGATTCAAGCCGGGCGACTGGGTCTTCGCGTCGATGAGCCGCGTGACCGGTATGTTTGACAACCAGTTTGCGGGGCATGTCTCGCCCTCCGTGTGCGCGCAGGGAGCCTTGCTGCCGCTCCCGCCAGGGCTGGACCCCCTGGCGTATGCGGGTCTCGTGCTCACGCAGGTCGGGTTCAACTGTGGTTCGCGCTCACCGGTGATGCCGGGTCAGGTGGCGGTGGTGGCGGGCGATGGGCTGGTCGGCCAATGGAGCGGACAAACGCTGGCCCGGCGCGGACTGAAGGTCGTGATGATCGGCCGGCATCCCGACCGGCTGGCCAAGTTCGCCGGCCATGGCTGCACCGTGCGGAGCGGAACGGACAACGGCGTAGCGGCAGTTCGAACCCTCGGGCTCGGGCCGGTGCAGGTGCTGGTCGAGACGACGGGCAATTATCGCCTGCTTCAGGACTGCCTTCCGCTGATGGCGCGCAACGGCCACATGGTGATCGCGGGCTTCTATCAGCAGGCGGGCGAAGTGAACCTGCAACTCGCGCTGCAGCAGTTTCGCAATTACGAGATTTCCCTTGATCTGGCTTCCGGCGCAACCTCGTCACGGCTGGAGGAGACCATGCGCTGGGTGGCCGATGGCCGGCTCGATACGCTGGGCCTCATCACGCACCGTTTTCCGGTGGAACGCGCCGCGGAGGCCTGGGCCCTGATCGAATCGAAACGCGAGCCCGTGCTCGGAGTCGTGCTCGACTGGCCGGCGTCGCGGGGCGCCTGACCATACAGGCCGCAGCAATTTAACCCCTCCTTCGCCGGGCCTACGGAGGGCAGGCACGGCTTTTATGGATGGCACGGATCAGAGGCCGAGAAATTTTTGTGGTTAAAAAGCTTTAACTTGATTGCGGTACACTCGCGCCTTGCCTTCTGAGTTTTATGGTCAGCGAACCGGGAGCCATGGCCGGTTTAAATCCGTGCCATCCGTGAAATCCGTGGTTACCAAATTTTCCCCGTGACCATCCCCGCTCACATGAAACTCCTGCAAATCGAGGCCCCCGGCCGCGCCGTCTGGAAGGATGCCCCGGTGCCGTCACCGGGGCCGGGCGAGGTGCTGGTGCGTATCCGCGGCATCGCGACCTGTCCCCATTGGGATCTGCACATCCTGGGCGGCCAGCCGATGTTTCCCGGGATGAAGCTGGCCTATCCCTACCTGCCGGGTCAGCCGGGGCACGAGGCCGTGGGCGAAGTCGTGGCATTGGGTCCGGGCGTGACCGCGCTCCGGGTCGGGGCGAGTGTCGCGGTCTGGCGCGATACCGGCGCCCGGCCGCAGGGCTGCTACGCCCAGTTCAACGTTTCGCGCGTGGATGACCTGCTGGAGGTGCCCGCTTCGCTCGGGGCGGCGGACATTGCCTCGCTCGAGCTCGCGATGTGCGTCGAGGTATCCTTTCAACAGCTCGATCGCCTGGGTGGCGTGGCCGGACGCAGCCTTGGACTCGCGGGGCTGGGGCCGGCCGGCCTGGTGGCCGTGCAACTGGCGCGGGCGCACGGGGCCGCGGAAATCGTTGGTTTTGATCCGGTGACGGAACGCCGCGAACTCGCGGCAAATCTGGGTGCGCATCGGACGGTAGCTCCCGATGCCGTCGCCTGGCCCGCGTCACGGTCCAACGGGGCCCTGGACGATGCCATCGACCTGACCGGGGTGCCGGCTTCCATCGAGTTCCTGATGGACCGCACCCGCCGATGCGTGACGTTGTTCGGCGTGCTCCGCGAGGAGGTGCGCTTTGGCACCCGCCACCTGTTCGGGCCCGGACTGACGTTGATGGGGTATGGCGACCACAACCGCACGGCGGCCGAGACGGCGCTGCGTTTCATCACCGAGGGCAAGCTGCGCCTCGCGCCGCTGATCACGCACACGCTGCCTTTCACCCGTTACGCCGAGGGCGTTGATCTCCTGCGCCGGAAACAGGCGGTCAAGGTGCTGTTCGATCCGTGGGCGGTGTGAGGCAGCCTATGGTCTGACGGGTAGGGCGAGGCGTCTCGCCGAGCCGCAGATCGATCGCCAGTGCCGGTTCACCGGGGACGGTTCGCGCTACCTCAAAGCGGCCGGGGATGCGTTCAAATGGCACGGGCGAAGCATTCTGCCCACATAACTCACCAAGGCGCGGCTGGAATGTTAAAGCGCGTGTTGGCTGGGAATAGCAGGCCAAAGTGCTCCGCCAGCAGCGCGAGCAGCTCTGCCGGCGATGCGATCTCGTGGCGGTCCGCGGTGCCATCGGCCCGGCGGAGGGTGAATTCGCGGTTGAAGATGATGAGGCGCTCCGGGCCGCGTACGCGGGTGACGACGAGGTTGTTGATGAAGTGCGCCCGCGGATGCGTGCAGCTGAACCAGTTGCCCAGTTCGAAATCAATCGGGGCCGGCGGCTCGAGGGAGAACCGATAAACATCTCCCCACGTGTCGCCGTGAAGCACCTGATGGGTGAGACCGCCCGGTGACGGGACCAAGCGGCGCATCTCGTGCGGGGTTGGTTGCGGCCCGGGCGTGTCGAGGGCGAGCGGCGCGGTGGAGCCCACGGCGCCGAAGCCGACATCGGCCAGCCAGGAGCGTCCGCCCACCTCGACCCGCAGGACGTTATGGGTGAGAGGCGTTGCAACCTCCGCGGGCACCTGCCAGCGCACGCGGGCGAGCAGCGGGGTGACAGTGAAACCGAGGGCGCGCAGCACCTCGCGGAACAGGGCATTCTGCTCGAAGCAGTAACCGCCCCGGCGCCGGCCGATGATCTTTTCCGCCACGACCGCCGGATCCAGGTTGATGCGCCGGCCCAGCAGCACGTCGAGGTTTTCAAACGGCACCGCCGCCACGTGGTGCAGGTGCAGTGCCCGCAGGGTGGCGAGGGATGCGTCGCGCGGGCCGGAGTAGCCGATGCGGGCGCAGTAGGCGTCAAGGTCGGGAACGAAGTCGGGCATGGGGTATGGCGGAAAAATGGCGGTCGGGCTGGCGGAGTCAGGTCGAAAGAGATCGTTCGCGGTCCTGCCGTGGGATTGCATGCTGCGGTCTTGAAGCCATAATTGACCGACCTATTACGCATATGCACACGATCCTTGGCGCCGGCGGCGTGATCGGCAACGAACTGACCCGGGAATTGCTGGCGCGCGGTGAGAAAGTCCGGTGCGCCAGCCGCCGGGCCCGTCCGCATTCCGGCGCGGCGGAGGTGG
>JBIJDP010000407.1:0-3535 GCA_044344065.1 Opitutaceae bacterium | reverse complement strand
CCTCCGCGTGAGCCTCGTTTGACCACCCAGCGCGAGGCACCTTCGGCACTCGCCACGGTCTGACGTTGGCTGCAATCTTTCCGCCCTCGTTCGCCATGCGCCTGCTTCCTGTCCTCATCCTCCTGTCCTGCCTCATCGCCACCGGCATGCGAGCCGATGTCACGCTCGCGCCGCCCTTCCAGGACCACGCCGTCCTGCAACGCGACAAGCCCCTGCCGGTCTGGGGCCGCGCCGCGCCCGATGAAAAGGTGACGGTGGAGTTCCTGGGCCAGCGTATCGGCACCACCGCAGAGGCTGACGGCCGCTGGATCGTCTATCTCGAACCGGTGCCCGCCGTCACCACGCCGACCGTGCTCACTGTCACGGGCAAAAACACCCTCACCCTGCAGGACGTGCTCGTCGGCGAGGTCTGGCTCGCCTCCGGCCAGTCCAACATGGAGTGGCCCGTCATGCTTTCGGACGACGCCGACGCGGAAATGGCCGCCGCCCGGTTTCCACTCATCCGCGAATTCAATGCCGCCAACACCGTGGCCGACCAGCCCGCCGACACGGTGGCCGGCACCTGGACCCCCTGCACCCCCGAGACCGCCGGCAAGTTCAGCGCCGTCGGTTATTTCTTTGCCCGCGAACTGCACCGCAAGCTCGGCGTCCCCATCGGCATCCTCAACTGCACCTGGGGCGGCACGCCCATCGAATCCTGGACCGATGCGACCACGCTCAAGTCCACCGACGCCTGGCCCGCGATTGACGCCCGCTGGCAGGAGGCTCAGGCCGCGCATACCGAGCGCGCGGCCAACTATCCCGCCGAGATGGCCGCATGGAAGGCAGCCGAGGAAATCGCCAAGGCGACCAAGACCAAAAATACCGTGCCCTGGCCGCGCGCCCCCGCCGGCCCCGGCACGCCCTACGCCCTCAGCGGCCTGTTCAATGCCATGATCGCCCCGCTCCAGCCCTACGCCCTGCGCGGCGCCATCTGGTACCAGGGCGAGTCCAACTGGCGACGTTCCGGCGAATACGCCGAAGTCTTTCCCGCCATGATCCGCGCCTGGCGCGCGCAGTGGAACCAGGGTGATTTTCCGTTCTACTTCGTGCAACTCGCCAGCTTCACGGTCGTGGACGACCCCACCGGCCGCGGCTGGGCCTGGTTGCGCGAGGCCCAGACCAAGGCCCTTGCCCTGCCCAACACCGGCATGGCCGTCGCCATCGACATCGGCGACCCGAAGGACATTCACCCGCGCAACAAGCAGGAGGTTGGCCGCCGCCTCGCCCTCCTCGCCAAGGCCAAGGTCTATGATATCCCCGTGGACTGCAGCGGCCCGGTCTTCGTGGCCGCCCGGCGCGAAGGCGCGGCGGTCCGCGTCAGCTTTGCGCAGGCCGCCGACAGCCTGACCGCCGGTGCCAAACCGCTGCAGGCCTTCGAACTCGCCGGCGCCGACCAAAAATTCCACCCCGCCACCGCCCGGATCGACCGCGACACCATTCTGGTCACCGCGCCGGAGGTGCCGGAGCCCGCCGCCGTCCGTTACGCCTGGAGCAACAACCCCGACGCCAACCTCTTCAACGGCACCGGCCTGCCAGCCGCGCCGTTCCGTTCGGACGAATGGTGAGCGGCCCGGCCCGCAACGGGCCGGGAACGCTCAACGCTGAACGTTTTCCTGATTTCAGCGGAACCCCGCCCGCCGCCGCGCCACCAAGCTTGGCTCCACGCATGTTTTCTTCTAGATTCTCCTAAGAAATCCGCCGCTCGCCCGTTATCCCAGCAGCAACCCTCCCCTCCCACTCCCATGAAACGTCTCCTCGCCCTCCTCGGCGCGCTCAGCGCCGCCACCGCCCTCTCCGCCGCCCCGCTGCCGGTGGATTCCAAGATCACGGCCGTCACGGTCTATGTGGACCGCGCCGTCGTCACCCGCACAGCCACCGTCGAACTCACGGGCGGCACCATCGAGCTCACCTTCGCCAACCTGCCCGAGGCGCTGAACGAGCGCTCCCTGCAGGTCAGCGGCCGGGGCACCGCCCAGGCCCTCATCCTCGATGTGAGCGCGAAGCAGACCTATGTGGATTTCACGCCCAACGCCCGCGTGAAGGAACTCGAGGACCAGCTCAAGGGCCTCGGCAAGCAGATCCGCGGACTCGACGACCGCGGCGGCGTGCTCCAGGCGCAGACCGTCATGCTCGACCGCATGGAAGCCGCGCTCTTCGCCCCGCCCGCCAAGGACGTGCCGCGGCCCGACCTCACCCAGTTCACCAACTCGCTGACCTACCTCACCGAGCAGAAATCAAAGATCACCGCCGAGCGCGCCGCCCTCGATGAGCAGCGCGAGGAGGTGCAGAACAAGATCAACACCGTGCAGGCCCAGCTCAACGAGCTGCGCGGTGCCGGGGGCCGCGGCTACAAGTCCGTCACCGTGCGCGTTTCCGCCGAAAAGGCCGGCAGCCTCGACGTCGCCCTCTCCTACACCGTCCCCGGCGCCAGCTGGTCGCCCAGCTACGACGCCCGCGTGCTCAGCACCGAGCGCGCCGTCGCCCTCGGCTACTTCGGCATCGTCCGCCAGAACACCGGCGAGGAATGGAAGGACGTCGCCCTCACCCTCTCCACCGCGCGCCCTGGGCTCGGTGGGGCCGCGCCGGTGCTGGTACCGTGGAACCTGGATGTGTTTCAGCCGCGGCCAGCCCCGGTGGCCTACGCCGAACGCCGGGAAATGATGGCCAAGTCAGCCGCGCCTGCCGGCGTCAACATGCAGACTCTCACGACCAACATCGCCATGGATGAAGTTGATGCGAACAGCATCAAGGACGCGGGCACCGCCACCGCCACCATCGAAGCCGGCGCCACCAGCGCCTCCTTCAAGATCGCCGTCGCCTCCAGTATCCCCAGCGACAATTCGCCGCAGAAAGTCCCGATCACCTCGGCCCGGCTCACGGCCCAGCCCGAATACCTCACTGTGCCGAAGCGCCAGGCCACCGCGTACCTCACCGCCAAGGTGTACAACAACTCCGAGTTCCCGCTGCTCGCCGGCGCGATGAATGTGTTCCTCGACGGCACCTTCGTCGCCACCAGCAGCCTGCGCACGGTCATGGCCGGCGAGAAGTTTGACCTCGCGCTCGGCGCCGACGAGGGGATCAGCGTGAAGCACAAGCGCGTGAACAAGTTCACCGAGGACACGGGTCTCACCAACTCCGGCAAGCGCATCACCTACGAATATCTCATCACGGTTCAGAACAACAAGAAGACCGCCGAGCGCGTGATCGTCGCCGACCAGGTGCCGCTCTCCCGCAACGAGAAGATCACCGTGAAGCTGCTCTCGCCTGATGCGAAGGAAGTGAAGCCCACCGACGAAGGCACGCTGAAGTGGACCCTCGACCTCAAGCCCGCCGAAAAACGCGAGCTCACCGTCAAGTTCACCGTCGAGTACGCCAACGACGTCAACGTAGCCGGGTTGGAGTAGCCCAAGACCCTCTGTCGGCCTCACGCGGAGTCGCGGAGGCCGCGGAGTTTTTTAAAACGGGTGAAAAGGGGTTGGGGGGGGGCCCGGGG
>JBIJDP010000011.1:0-12334 GCA_044344065.1 Opitutaceae bacterium | reverse complement strand
CCATGGTGAAGCAGCCGTCGCTGTTCTACTACAACGGGCCCCAGACCAACGCGCTGATGACGGACTTCCGGAAGCATTATGCGTTCAAGCACGTGTTCCCCTGCTCCTCCGGGACGGCCTCCCTGCACATCGCCGTCGGGGCCCTCCGCCTGCGCCCGGGCGAGGAAGTCATCGTCTCGCCGATCACCGACATGGGCTCGGTCATCGGCGTCCTCTACCAGCAGGGCGTGCCCGTCTTCGCCGATCTCGATCCGCGCACCTACAACATGGACCCGGGCTCGATCCGCCGCGCCATCACGCCGAAGACCCGCGCCATCATGGCCATCCACCTCGCGGGCAATCCCTGCGACATGACCTCGATCCTCGCCATCGCGAAGGAGCACAACCTCGCGGTGATCGAGGACTGCGCGCAGTCCTGGGGCTCCCGCCACCAGGGCACGCCGGTCGGCCTGATGGGCGACTTCGGCTGCTACTCGTTCAACGACTTCAAGCACATCGCCTGCGGCGACGGCGGCATCATCGGCACCAACTCCGAGCGCTATGGCGCCGGTCTCTCCAAGTGGGGCGACAAGTGCTACGACCGCGCCGGCGGCACGCGCGACCCCGAGGAACTTGCGCCCAACTACCGCATGAGCGAGCCGCAGTCGGCCGTGTGCGTGGCGCAACTCGGCAAGCTCGACGACATCGTCAGCCGCCGCCACCGCGCGGGTTCGCTGCTCACCTCGCTCCTGCAGGACCTCCCCGGCGTGCTCCCGCCCGTCACGCGCGAGGGCAACTATCACAGCTACTGGTTCTACTTCATGCGCATCGACCCAGCCGTATTGAAATGCAGCCGCGCGGAGTTCGTGGCCGAGCTCCGAGCCCAGGGCGTGGCGGCCAACGCCGGCTACATCCCGATGCCGGTCTACCGCTACAAGGTCTTCCAGAACCACAACTTCTTCGGCGGCTCGTGGCCGGTCCGCGATTTCGGCCTGACGACGATGGATTACCGCCAGGTCGATTGCCCCGTCGCCACGGCCATCCTGGAGGATGGCATTACGATGCCACTCAACCAGGCGATGAGCGACCGCTACATCGAGAAGGTCGGCCGCGCCATCCGCACGGTCGCCGAACGGTTGGCGAAGTAGGAAGCGAGGGTCTCCTGTTTGGAGTGTAGCTACGAGCGTGAGCAAGTGGTGGTTCCATCCACTCGCTCACGCTCGTAGCTACTGGAACACGAAGGCGGGGATTCCGACGTGCCTTTTTCTTTTCACGCTGGAACCCAATCTTTCTCTTTCTCTTTATCTTTCTCGGCTTGGGAGATTGGCGACCGGTTGCGACAGAGGATCCCCCTTCGCCAGAGCTATGAAGGCGGGGATCGGAATCCCCCCACCCTACATCTCCCCCATCCCCCGCGGCTTGCCAGCGCACCGCGCACCGGCATCTTCAGCCCCCGCCCCTCCCCACCATGAGCCGAATCGTCAAACCCACGCCCGACATCCTCGCCCAGTTTCACCGCGACGGATTTCTTGTCCTCCCCGCCCTGCTCTCACCCGACGAGGTCACCACCTACCGCACCGCGCTGGAACGCGTCTTCTCCCGGCACAGTCCGGAGGCCGACATTTATCACATGCAGGAAATCTGGCGGCCGAAACTTTTCGAGCACGGGGCGGAGTTCGACAGCCTCATCGATCATCCCGGCATCGCCGAATTCGTCGACGCGGTGCTGGGCGAGGATTGCCATCTCATCGCGCACACCGGCCTGCGCACCTCGCCGGGCAAGACGATCACGTTCTGGCATCTCGACGATGTCTGCCGCCTTCCCATCCCGGAAGGGGTGGCACTCGACCCGCGCATCCCGATGCCGGTGTACACGATCAACATGAATTACTACCTCTGCGATGTGGACGAGGCGCTTGGTCCGACGCAGTTCATCCCCGGCAGTCACCGGGCGGGCCGTTCACCGCGCGAGTCGGACAACGACGCCAATGGCAATCCCACCTATGCCGGCCGCACGCTCGTGAATTCCTGCGGTCCCGCCGGCACCCTTGTGCTGTGGAACGACCAGACCTGGCACCGCGGCGGGCCAAACGTATCCGATGGCCGCATCCGCTGGGTCATCCAGACGCCTTTCGCCCGCCGTTGGGTCGCCCAGCGTTTCTGGCCGTTCGTCAATTATCACCTGCCCGAGGAAGTGATCTCCCGCGCCACGCCCCGCCGCAAACGCCTGCTCGGCTTTCACGGCATCGGGGCTTACGGTTGAGGTCCATGCAACTGATCGTCCCCACCCTGGCCGAACTCCGTGCCAGCATCGCCTTGGGCGGCGCCGCCTGGCGAAAGCCCGGCCGGGAATGCGATGATGATGCGTTGCCGCCGATGCCGGTAATCCAGCGATCCATCGACTTCATGCTGATCCATCCGGCAGATGCGTCATGGTTCGCGCCGCGGCTCTTCTGGGTCGAGGAGGTCGGCGCCATTGTCGGCTCCGGTGGATTCAAGAACGCGATGGATGACATCCTCGGGGTGGAGATCGGCTACGGCGTTGCCGCGCGGCATCAAAGGCGGGGTTACGCCACGACCGCCCTGCGCCTGATGGTGGCGGAGGCGTTTGCGTTGTCCGCCACGCCGCATGTTTTCGCGACCGTCCGCCCCGACAATCTCGCCTCGCAACGCGTGCTGGCCAAGTGTGGCTTTATCCGCGAAGGCGAGGCCCTCGATCCCGACGACGGTCTTTGCTGGCGCTTCGTTCGGCCCCGGCCGGTCTGAAATTTTCTCCACAGAGGCGCAGAGAAAACTCTGGGAACCCTCAGGTCTCCTTCAACATCTTCTCTGCGCCTCCGTGTCTCTGTGGTGAATCCGGTTTGTTGGTTTCTCAACCGCAGACCTCGCCGTGCACCGCGATGATGCAGTCGGCCATGTAGTCGGCATCCTCCGTGGTGTAGAGCGCGCCGATGGGCAGCGCGAGGAATCGGCTGGTCAGGTCCTCGGTGCGCGGAAAATCCACGGCGCGATAACCCGGCGCCGGCCAGGGCTTGATGTCGCGGAACGGCGACAGCGCCTGATGATGCGCGAGGCCGGTCTTCACATAGTCGCGGTTGTACTGCGGGTAGGTGCCGGTGCGGGCGCCGCAGTTGACGTTGCGCGCATCGAGCTTTTCCCGGAACGGCGCCACGTGCGCGGGATTCTTCATGAACAGGTAGAGCTCGAAACCGAAGGCGCCCGCCGGGTCCGGGATCTGGCGGAGCGTGAGTCCCGAGAGCCCCTGGAGCCGCGCCACGATGCGGGCATGCAGGTCATGGCAGTGTTGCCACATGCCCTCGACCTTGCGCAACTGCGCCAGCGCCATGGCGCCGGCCAGTTCGGAGAGGCGGTATTGTCCGCCGACAAAGGCCGGCTCGTGCGCCGGGACGATGGCCGCGTGCTGGGGCCGGTAGTTGCCGAGATCGCTCAGGCGCACCGCCCGCTCGTAGAGGCGCTGGTCGCGCGTCGTCACCATGCCGCCCTCGCCGCTGGTCGCGACCTTGTTGTACTGGAAGCTGAAGGTGGCGATGTCGCCCCAGGTGCCGATCTGCCGGCCGCGATAGCGCGTGCCCAGGGACTGCGCGCAGTCCTCCAGCACGAAGATGCCGCGGCGGTGGGCCTCGAGCACGATGCGGTCCATGTCCGCCGCCACGCCCTGAAAGTGGACGATCAGCACCGCCCGCGTGCGCGGCGTGGCCAGCCGGATGAGTTCGGCGGGATCAAGGTTGAGCGACTCGTCGATCTCGGCCAGCACGGGCCTTGCGCCCACGCGCACGATGGCGGTGAAGCAGGCCACCCAGCTCCAGGCCGTGAGGATCACCTCGTCGCCGGGGCCGATGCCCATCGCCGCCAGCGCCACCTCGAGCGCGCCGGTACCGCTGCTCACGCCGAGGGCGTAGTCGGTGCCGACGTATTCGCGGAACTCCTTTTCCAGTTGCACCACCATGGGCGGCGTCGGCTTGAAGGTCGCGCCATAGTAGCGGAAGGGCTCCTTGCGGCGGAGCACATCAAGGACGAGGGCCTCCTCCTCGGCGCCGATGACAGCGGCGCCCAGGCCGGGCGTGGGACGGGGACGAAGTGCAGCGGACATTGCCACGGATTTTTCCGAAATCCCCTCCTGGTCGCAAGAGCGCAATGATGAATAATAGCTCCTACCTGAAGGAAATCCCGTTGCCGCCGGGGACGGAACAACCAATTCATTCTTACAGGAGAAGCAGAGGAAAACGGAGATGATTGATTTCCGCCTCTGTTCCCTCTGCGCCCTCCTGTAAAAATGTCCGGTCCCCCTTCGCGTTCTTTCATGCCCCTTCGCGGTTGAATCCTCCCTCCCCCCGTGCGCCTCTCCCTCACCCTCCTCTTTCTTTCGCTTCCCTTCAGCATGAACTCCGCGACCACCAAACCCGCCACCGCGCAGGATCTCGGCATTCCCGTCAAGGGCGTGAGCTGGACCCGGCTGCATCCCGGCCAAACCAAGGACGGCCGCCCCTCGCTCCTGGTGTCCATGGGCCAGAACAATGGCGGCCTCTTCGTGCTCGATGTTAACCTCGAGACAGGCCAATGCCGGCAGTTTCCCGTCGCCCACGGCGACACCTCGACCTTCCCGACCGCCGCCTACCGCTCCCTGCGCACCGGCGTGCTCTACCTCGGCTCGGCGTGGGACGGGCACTTGCACCGCTTTGACGCCAATCACCCCGAGCGCGGCATCGAGGACCTGGGTCTCGTGGACGAAGCCGGCACCTTCGGCCTGGGCATCACCGAGTCCGACGACGGCGCCATCTGGATCGGCTCCTATCCCGGCGCGCATCTGAGCAAATTCGATCCCGCCACCGGCCGCTTCACCCGTTACGGCCGCAAGGACGAGACCGACGAATACATCTACCCCCTCGCCGGCGATGACGGCTCGCTCGCCGGCATCATCAAGTTCGTCCGCCCGCACCTCGTAGTCATCGATCCCGCCACCGGCCGTCACCGCGAGGCCGGCCCGGCTGTCACCGATCCTTCCGACAAGTCGCAGTTCCTGAAATTCTACAAGGGCACCGACCGCCGTCTCTACCTCGATTCGCACGCCGGCAAGTTCCGCATCGACGGCATGAATCTCACCCCGGTCAGCGAACTGCCCTCACCCCTGCCCGGCATCCACGCCACGTACAAGCACAGCTACCAGGAACCCGCCGAGATGCCCGGCGGCTGGACAGCCCACTTCCTCGACGACAACATCAACGGCGTCGGCACACCGCGGAACATCCTTCTCGCCAACAAGGATCCGCTCGTCCCCAGCCGCCGCCTGCACCTCGACTGGGTTGGCGGCGGTTCCAACCTCCACGTCATCGAACTCGGCCCCGACGGCCGCCTGTATGGTTCGAGCTACATGCCGAACCGGCTGTTCCGCAGCACGCTCGACGGCGGCACCATCGAGGATCTTGGCGAGCACACGTTCGCCGGCGGCGAGGCCTACTCGATCGCAGACCTCGACGGCAAGGTGTACCTCGCCTCCTATCCCGAAGCGCGGCTCTCGGTCTTTGATCCCGCGCGGCCCGTCCGCTTCGGCAGCACCGTCCACGACAACCCGCAGGACCTAGGCCGGCTGGACGCCGTCAGCTACCGGCCCAATGCCCTCATCACCACCCCGGGCGGCCGCCTGTGGATGGGTTCCAGTCCCGACTACGGCCTGCGCGACGGCACGCTGGCCTGGTACGATCCGAAGACCGGCGCGAATAAATCCCACCGCACGGTGGTGGCCGACACCTCGCCCGCCTCGATGCTGTACCTGCCGGAACACAAACAGATCCTGATCGGCCTGAGCATCGAGGCCGGGACCGGGGTCAAGATCTCCCGCCTGCAGGGCGCCTTCGCCCTCTGGGATGCGGTGAAAGACGAACTCGTCTGGTCCGGCGACATGGGCATCGACAACCTCGCCGACGTCACTTCCCTCGCCCCCGCCGGCAACGGACTGGTCTATGCCCTGCTGGGCCGCGGCGACCACATACTCTCGGCCGGCGCCCCGGACATCCGTCCGCGCATCGCCCTGATCGATCCCGTGAAGCGCACTGTCGTCTCATCCGCCTGGCTGCCCGAGGAATACGGTCCGCTCTCCTGGCACGGGCTCTTCTGCCTGCGCGTCGGGCCGGGCGGTGTCGTTTACGGCGCCACCGGCTTCTGCATCTTCCGCCTCAAGCCCGGCACCTGCGAAGTCGAGCGCGTGTGGCAGCTCGACCAGCCGAAGCAACGCCCCGGCACCGTGTGGCTCACCGCCTACACCCCCAACTCCATCGATGTGCTCGGCCCCATCGTCGGCAACAAATTGTATTTCGCCACCGGCTGGCGCCTGCGCGTCCTGACGCTGCCGTGAGCAAGCCGGGCTTTTTTATACCGCGCATGAACGCGAATTGCGTAAGATGATCGGATGGAAATTCTTTCCTTGGGTAGGGCCCGGCCTCCGGACGGGCCGTGTTTGGCAGACGCTCGCCGAACCGCCCGCCCGGAGGTCGGGCGCTACCAAAGGCAGCACCCATTCGCGTTTCTTCGCGGTTCTCATCCGACTGAATTCCTGAGAGCAAACTCCAAGCCCTATTTATTGTCCCCATGAACCTCGCCTCCGCCTCCTCCTCCCCTGCCATCACCGTGCGCGACCTCGGCGTGCCGGTCAAAGCCACGAACTGGATCCGGCTGCATCCCGGACGCGGTCCCGACGGCAAGGCTTCCCTGCTCGCCACCATGGGGCAGAACAACGGCGGGCTCTTCGTGCTCGATATCGACCTTGCGACCGGACACTGCCAACAGTTCAACGCGAAATCCGCGGCCCAGCAGTATCCCATCTCGGCGATCCGCAGTCCGCGCACGGGCATCCTCTACGTCGGCTCGCACACCGACGGTCACCTGCTGCGCTACGATCCCGCCCACCCGGAGCGCGGCCTCGAGGACCTTGGCGTGATCGACGGCGACCAGGCCGTCTTTCCCACCGGCATCACCGAGGCGCCCGACGGCACGCTCTGGATCGGCGGATATCCGGGCTGCTGCCTCACCCACTACGATCCCGCGACGGGCATTTTCCGTCGCCTCGGCTCGGTCGCGCCCGAGGACAAGTACCTTTATCCCATCTCGGGGTCCGACGGCAGCCTCGCCGCCCTGACCAAGTTCACCCGCCCGCACATCGTGGTGGTGAATCCCGTCACCGGCGAAAAGCGCACGGTCGGCCCGGTCCTGGATCCCGAGGACAAAACCCAGCGCATCCTCTTCTACAAGGCCCTGGACGGCCGGCTCTACCTGGAGACCCACGTTGGCAACTATCGCATCAACGGCATGGAGCTGGAACCGGTCACCTACCTGCCCCCGGCCATGCCCGGCATCCACGCCACCAACAAGCATCAGTATCAGGAAGTGCTCCCGATGCCCGACGGCCTGATCGCCGTCTGGGCAGATGGCGAAGAGGGCGCAGGACTCTACAAAAAGATCCTGCTCACGAGCACCAATCCCTCCGTGGCGCCCCGCACCATCGAGCTCGATTGGGACGGAGGCGGCTCGAACCTGTTCAAGATCCACCTCGGGGCCGACGGCAACATCTACGGTTCCAGCTTCCTGCCCGAGCACCTCTTCCGGGTGGCACCGGACGGTTCCGGCATGGTCAACCTTGGCCGCTGCAGCCTCATGCTGGGCGAGGCCTACTCCTTCGGCAATTTCAGCGACGGTTCGATGATCATCGCCTCGTACCCCAAGTCGCACATCTCCCTCTATGATCCTAAGAAGCCGTACCGCTTCGGCACCGACGCCGAGGCGAACCCGCGCGACATCGGCCGGCTCGACGAGATCGGCATCCGGCCCGCCGGCCTCGCCATTGTCCCCGCACTGAAGAAAGCCGACGGCACCACCATCCCCGAGCGCGCCTGGGTCGCCTCACTCCCCGACTACGGCCTCTACGGCGGCACCCTCGCGTGGGTCGAGCCCAAGACCGGAGCCCACGGCAGTCACCGTCATCTCGTCACCGACTGCTCGCCCGTCGCACTCCATTGGCTGCCCGACATCCGGCAGCTGCTCGTGGGCATGAGCACCGAGAGCGGCACCGGGACCAAGATCCGGGCCAAGCACGGCGCTTTCATTCTCTGGGACCCGGTTGAGGACCAGCCCATTCACACCGGCGACTTCGGGATCGCCAATCTTGGCAGCGTGCAGGCCTTCGCTCCCGCCGCCGGCGGACTGGTCTACGCCCTGATCATGAACAACCGCTTCGCCGAGGACACCATGGGCGCAGCCAAGCTTCCGCCCCGCCTCGCCCTCGTCGATCCCGCCGCCCGCCAGGCCGTTGCCGTCGCCTCGCTGCCCGCCGACCTCGGATCCCTGCCGCATCATTCCGGCTATTGCATCTTCTCCGGACCGGATGGCGTCTATGGCATGACCGAGAAATGTCTCTACCGCATCAAGCCCGGCACCTGCGACACCGAGGTGGTCTGGCGCATGCCCGAGGGTGACCAATTCGATGTGCCCGGCCCCTGGGTCGGCCGCACGTTCTACTTCGCCACCACCTGGCGGCTCCGCGCGTTGACGCTGCCCTGATCATCCCGCGCCTGTCATGGGACTCCGGCTTTGCCATTCCGCCCTCAAGCTGATTCGTCCTCCGGGTCATGACTGAATTCCGCGAAATCGGCATCCCCGTCCAAGGAGTCAACTGGGTCCGCCTCCATCCGGGACGGACGGCCGACGGCCGGCCCTCACTGCTCGGTTCCATGGGCCAGAACAACGGCGGCCTCATGGTCATCGACATTGATCTGACGACGGGAAAATGCCGGCAATACAACGCCCCGGCGGCGGGTGCCGATTATCCCATCGGCTCGATGCGCAGCCTTAGGACCGGCTGCCTTTACCTCGGCACCGCGTGGGACGGCCACCTTCACCGGTTCGATCCCGCTTATCCGGAGCGGGGCGTCGAGGACCTTGGCGCCATCCATCCGGGTCAGGCCACGTTTCCCACCGGCATCCAGGAGGATCCGGACGGGATGATCTGGATCGGCGCCTACCCGGGTTGCTGTCTCACGCGTTTCAACCACTCCACAAATATCTCTACCCGCTCTGTGGCGACGACGGCACCATCGCCGCGCAGACCAAGACCACCCGCCACCGCATCGTGCTGTTCGACCGCCAGACGGGCCAAGCCACGCCGGTCGGCCCGGTCCTGGACGAGCCCAACAATTACGCGCGCCGATTCATTTTCTACAAGGGCACCGACGGCCTGCTCTACCTCGACAGCGACATGGGCCGGTTCCGTTTCCAAGGCCTGAGCGCCACGCCCGTGGACACCGTGCCGCCGGAGATGCCCGGCATCCATGCTACCTACAAGCACGGCTACCAGGTGGACCTCACCATGCCCGGCGGCTGGTGCGCAGCCTACACCGAGGAAAACGGCGCGCCGCGCCGGCTCGCGCTGAGGAACACCGATCCGGCGGTTCCCACCCGGTATCTCACGCTCGATTGGCGGGGCGGCGGCACGCAGATTTTCATGATCGGCCTTGGGCCCGACGGAAACATCTACGGTTCCAGCATCCTGCCTGAGCACATTTTCCGCTGCGCGGCCGATGGCACCGACCTCATCAACCTCGGCCAGTGCAACCTGGCCCTCGGCGAGGCCTACTCCATGAGCGGTTACGGTGACGGCTGCATCGCCTTTGCCTCGTACCCCGCGGCCCGTATCTCCCTCTACGACCCGAAACAACCCTATCATTTCGGCGTCGGCCCCGGCAGCAATCCCCTCGACATCGGCCCGCTTGACCACGCCGAGATCGCCTACCGGCCGCACACGATGGCCACCACCCCTGACGGGAAAATCTGGATCGGCTCCGCGCCGAATTACGGCATCCGGGGCGGGCCGCTCGGCTGGTACCACCCGGCCACCGCCACCCGGGGCTTCCATCGCGAAGTGGTGGCCGACACCTCGCCCAACTGCCTGCTCTGGCTGCCGGAACTGCGGCAACTGCTGATCGGACTCGGCACGGAACCCGGCAGCGGCGTGAGCGTGCAGCGCACGTCCGGGGCATTCGCGCTTTGGGACACCACCGCGGACCGCCTCGTGCATGCCGGCGATTTCGGCCTTAAGGACCTCGCGGAAGTCTGCTCGTTCGTCCCCGCCGGCCGCGACGGCCTCGTCTTCGCCTTGAGCGCCCGGCCCAACTATTTGGTCAAGGACTATGCCGCCAAACCCGCGCCAATGCAGGTCGCCCTGATCGATCCGGCTCGCCGGGCCGTCGTGGCGTCCGCTGTCGTGCCGGCGGAACTCGGCGCCCTGCCGGAATTCAGCGCCGACTCGCTGCGCCGGTCGGCCGACGGCACGGTTTTCCTCGTGCTCGCCGGCGGCGTCTGCCGGGTGGATCCCGCCACCTGCGCGGTCACGCCGGTCTGGAAAATGCCGGTGGAGAAAATTGATGTCACGGGCCCGGTCACGGGCCGCCGGCTTTTCTTTGGCACACAATGGAAGTTGCGTTGTGTGGACTTGCCATAACGTAGACCGGTTTCCGACCCCATTACCCCATGAACGAACAGATCAAGATCAACTGGTACCGCTGCAAGGTGGACAAGGCCGTCATGAGCGAGCTCATGCGCAAGAGCGACGCCCGCGCCTTTGCCCAGGTCATTCCGCAAATCGGCCTGTTCGCCGTCACCGGCACGCTCGCCTACCTCGCCTTCCGGCAGCTCAACGTCGAAACGTGGCCCTGGGCGCTGCCGCTGCTGCTGCTCGCGCTCTTCCTCCACGGCACGAACGGCACCTTCTTCGGCGGCATCGCCTGCCACGAGCTCTGCCACAAGACCCCCTTCGCCACGCAGTTTTGGAACACGTTTTTCCTGAAGATCTACGCCTTCGTCGGCTGGTTCGATCCCACGGGCTACCGCGCCAGCCACATCCGGCACCACCAGGTCACCGTGCACCGGGACCACGACGGCGAAATCGAGCAGCCCCTGGGCCTCGACTGGCACGGCTTCAAGTTCGTGCTCACCGCGCTGACCGTGAATCTGCCCTGGGTGTGGAAAAACATCCGCTTCATGTTCGCCGCCGCCGGCGGCGACCTCACGAAGGACGGTTTCTTCAAATCGCAGTGGCTCCAGCGCGTGGTGCCCGAGACCGACCTGAAGGGCCGGCGCGAGATCATCAATTGGGCCCGAATCGTCGTCTTCGGCCACCTGGCCCTCGCCGCCCTTTTCATCCTCTCCGGGCACTGGTTCCTCATCGTCATCGTCAACCTCGGCACCTTTTACTGCAGCTGGCTGGGCATGCTGACCGGCGCACCCCAGCACACCGGGCTGTCGTCCAACGTGAACGACTTCCGCCTCAATACCCGCACCTACACCTGCAGCTGGCTCCCCGCCTTCTTCTACTGGAACATGCAGTATCACGTGGAGCACCACATGTTTCCCGCCGTCCCGTTCTACAACCTCGGCCGCCTGCGCGCCGCCATCGCCCACGACCTGCCGCCGGTCACCCACGGCCTCTGGGCCACGTGGCGCGACATCCAGTCCATTTTGCAACGCCAGCGCCAGGACCCGACCTACGTCCACGTCCCGCCCCTGCCGAAAAACGACGGCGAACGGGCGACGGATGAGACGCTGCTGAGCGAGGCGTCGCAGTCGTAGGACAAATCTTTCTCTTTCCTCTTTATCTTTCTCTTTCGTCAGGAATCGAACCGGGAGAAAGAGAAAGATTAAGATTAAGAGAACGATTTTAGGACCCTGCCTCTTATCCAGTGGTATTCCCGCGTTGACACCCCCGGCACGCGCCGATTCGTTTCCGTCGGCGGAAACGCGCCTCCCTTTCCACCCAAATCATGGCAGCTAACCTCCTCGGCTACTTCTCGAACGACATCGGCATCGACCTGGGCACCGCCAACACACTCGTCTATGTAAAGGACAAGGGCATCGTCCTGCGTGAACCTTCGGTGGTCGCGCTCGACACCGTCTCCCGCAAGGTCCGCGCCGTCGGCGATGAAGCCAAGCGCATGCTCGGCCGCACCCCCGGCAACATCACGGCGATCCGTCCGATGAAGGACGGCGTCATCGCCGACTTCGACGTCACCGAGGCCATGCTGCGCTATTTCATCCGCAAGGTCTCCAACACCTCCTTCCGCGCCCCGCCCCGCGTCGTCATCGCCATCCCCTCCGGCATCACCGAGGTCGAGAAGCGGGCCGTGAAGGATTCCGCCCTCCACGCCGGCGCCCGCGACGTCATCACGATCCCCGAGCCGATGGCCGCGGCCATCGGCGTCGGTCTCCCGATCGATGAACCCGCCGCCAACATGATCGTGGACATCGGCGGTGGCACGACCGAGATCGCCATCATCTCCCTCAACGGCATCGTCTT
>JBIJDP010000406.1:0-3553 GCA_044344065.1 Opitutaceae bacterium | reverse complement strand
CGCCGACATCGCGGGTCACAGGCCCGCGCTACTTGCAGTCCTCAGCATCCGTACGAGCCGCGCTGCATGACGACAAGGTCATCGCGCACGGCCCAGCCTTCGTGCAGCCAGAAGGCCCGGCCGGCTTCATTGGTGGCAAAGAGGTAGATGTTGCACTTGGGGATGCCGCGCGAACGCAGACGGCAGAGGCAGCCTTCCACCAGTTCGCGGCCGAGTCCCCGGCCACGCTCCGTGTTCGCCACTGCGAGGTGGTGCAGGTAACCGCGCCGGCCGTCATGGCCGCACAGGACGGCGCCCACCGTCCTGCCGTCCGGAGCCGAGACCAGCAGACTCAGGTCGGGGTTGCGCTCGAGGAACAGGGCGATGGCCTCCGGGGTATCGGATTCGTTGAGTCCCATGCCCTCGGTGCGCTCCCACAGGCTTCGCACCGCGGGATAGTCGGCCAGGGCCATGGACCGCAGGGTGTAGCCAGGGGGCGGCATGGTCAGAGTTGAATGGGCAGGCCGACCTCGATGATCTGCATCGGCGGGAGCTGGTAATAGTCGCGGGCCTGCCGGGCATTGCGGCTGAGGAAGGCGTAGAAATGTTTCTGCCATTCCCACATGCGCGCCTCGCCGCCGGTGATGATCATCTCGCGATTGAAATAGTAGGTGGCCTCCGAGGGTTTCAGCGGCACGCCTGCATCGCGGATGCGCTCGATGAGCGAGGCCACGTCGGGGGATTCCATGTAACCGTAGCGCGCGATCGCCCGCCAGACGCCCTGGCCGATGTGTCTCACCTCCAGGCGTTCGGTGTCGGTGACAAACGGCAGTTCCTCGGTGATGACGCTGAGGAGCACGACGGTCTCATGCAGCACCTTGTTGGATTTCACGTGGTGGAGCAGCACAAGCGGGGTGCCGCGGGGATTGCCGGCCATGAACACGCCCGTGCCGCGCACGCGCAGGATGTGTTTGCTCGAGGCAATGTTGCACAGCTCGGCTTCCGTGATTTCATTGGCGTAGACCCGCCGGAAGATTTCCAGCTTGCCGAGTTTCCAGGTGGTCATGACGGCCAGCAGCCCCAAGGCGATGAAGACCGGCAGCCAGCCGCCGTCGGCAAACTTGTGCAGGTTGGCGCCGAAGAACGTGACATCGATCAGCAGGAAAAAACCGCAGACAGGCAGGGCCTGCCACCAGGCAAAGGACCAGGCACGGCGCATCACCAGGAGGAGGATGAGGCTGGTCACGATCATCGTGGCGGTGACGGCGATGCCGTACGCGGCGGCGAGGGCGGAGCTGGATTTGAAGCCGTAAACCGTGGCGATCGAGCCGATGGCGAGGCCGGTATTGACCAAGGGCAGGAAAATCTGCCCGGACTGCGCCGCATTCGTGTGGCGGACCATGAGGCGGGGGAAGTAACCAAGTTGAATGGCCTGGCGGATCAGGGAGAAGGCCCCCGAGATCAAGGCCTGGCTGGCAATGATCGCCGCCACGATCGAGAGGGCGAGCAGCCCGTAGCGCAACAGTCCGGCCGGCGCCAGCGACAGGAAGGGGTTGTCCACCGGACCGTGGGTCAGCACATAGGCGCCCTGGCCAAAATAATTCAGGGTAAGGCCGGGCAGCACGACCCCATACCAGCTCAACCGGATGGCCTTGCGACCGAAGTGGCCCATGTCGGCGTAGAGCGCCTCGACACCGGTGATGGCGAGCACCACGGAACCCAGCAGCACGGTGGCTTCGCGGGTGTGGTTGAGGAGCAGGTTGATCCCCAGCAATGGATTGAGCGCCTCCAGCACAAAGGGCGCCTGCCAGACATGCCAGAGTCCCAGGAGGCCCAACACTGCGAACCAGAGCAGCATGACCGGTCCGAAGATGCCGCCGATGAACTTGGTGCCGCGGTATTGAAAGGCGAACAGTCCGGCCAGAATCAGGCAGGCAATCGGCACGATCCAGCGGTCGATGCCCGGCCACACTAGTTTGAAACCTTCCGTGGCGGACAACACCGTGATGGCGGGTGTGATGATGGCTTCGCCGCAGAGCATGGCGGCGCCGCTCAGGACCACGATGACGCCCAGGCTCAGCCGGCCCTTGGCATTGCGATCAAGGTGACTGAGAGAAAGTAACGCAAAGATTCCGCCTTCGCCGCGATTGTCGGCCCGCAGGACGAACACCGTGTACTTGACGCTGACCACGAGGACGAGGGACCAGAAGACCAGTGATAACACCCCGAGCACCGCGGTGTTATGCTCAGCAGCCGGCAGGACGGCCAGGCACTCCCGGATCGTGTAAAGCGGGCTGGTGCCGATATCGCCGAAGACGACACCCAAGGCGCCCAACGCCAGACCGGCCTGCGCGAGTTTCCGGGTCTGCTGCTCGTGTGTCTGCATGGAAGGGACGCATCTTGGGCATGCGGGCCCGCGCTCCAAGCAGTTTTCACGGACGAAGTTGACCGCGGTCGGTCCAAGACCGTGCTAAAAGTTTGCGGTTAAGGCATTTTGCAGACTTATTGCACCCATGCCGTGCGCGTGGAATACCGTCAAAAACTACTCCGATATCCTGTATCAGAAGGCCGATGGAGTGGCCAAAATCACCATCAACCGTCCCGCGAAACGGAACGCGTTCCGTCCTGAAACCGTGGCCCAGATGTTTGAGGCCTTCAGCGACGCCCGCGAAGATCAGTCCATCGGCGTCGTGCTGCTGACCGGCGCCGGGCCGCACACCGACGGCAAATACGCTTTCTGCGCAGGCGGCGACCAGTCGGTGCGCGGCCATGCCGGCTATATCGGATCCGACGGCGTGCCACGGCTCAATGTCCTCGATTTGCAGAAGCTCATTCGCTCCATGCCCAAGGTGGTCATCGCCCTCGTGGCGGGCTACGCGATCGGCGGCGGTCACGTCCTCCATCTGGTCTGCGATCTCACCATCGCCGCCGACAATGGCATCTTCGGCCAGGTCGGCCCCAAGATGGGCAGCTTCGATGGCGGCTTCGGTTCCAGTTATCTCGCCCGCATTGTCGGGCAGAAGAAAGCGCGCGAAATCTGGTACCTGTGCCGCCAGTATGACGCCCAGCAGGCGCTCGACATGGGACTGGTCAATGCGGTTGTGCCCGTCGCTGAATTGGAAAACGAAGGCGTGAAATGGGCGCGGGAAATCCTCCGGCACAGCCCGCTTGCGATCCGCCTGCTCAAGAGCGGATTCAACGCCGAACTCGACGGCCAGGCCGGCATCCAGGAACTCGCCGGCAATGCCACGCTGCTTTATTACATGAGCGAAGAGGCAAAGGAATTTCACTCCGCGCAGCGCGAGAAGCGCCCGCCCGACGCGAGAAAGTTCCCGTGGCTGCCTTGAACCTTGTGTCCGGCTGCACGCGCATCGGGCGCTTAGCCGGCCTGTTTGGGACAATGGAGCAAACGTCATGGCGCTGATCGGCCAACGCAACCGGCTCACCATCGTGCGCGAGGCCCCGCCGGGATATTATCTCGATGGGGGTGAGCACGGTGAAATCCTGCTCCCCGGCGCCTACATTCTCCGCGGCTCGCGGCCGGGTGAGATCATGGACGTGTTTGTCTATCGCG
>JBIJDP010000405.1:0-3557 GCA_044344065.1 Opitutaceae bacterium | reverse complement strand
GGAGACACTCAATGGCATTTACGTCGGGGCCCATGCCCGCACGGACGACACCCAGGTCCTGGAAAAATGGGCGGGCATGTCGTCATTTTTCAGCTGGCTGCTTTTTGCCAGTTGTCCGGCCCCGTCCGATTTCAGCCAGCATGGCTGGGGCTGGGGGACATACTTTGCCCTGCTCGCCGTCAACTACGAGCTGCCCGAGGTGATCCATCGGATCGGGACGGACCGCAGCCGGTCCTATGTGCATCGCGAGCTCAAGCGCACCCGTCACCGCTGGCGCAACAGCGACGTGCGCAATGCCCCCGTTTACAAAACCACGTACATGACCCGGGACTATGCGGTCGGCTCAGACCAGGGCGGGCTGCTCCAGCCCTTGCAGCAGCACTCCTGGGATGTGACCTGGGCGGTGCCGGACCCCCGCGGGGTCCACAACACGCTGTTTTCCGTGCAGGCCCATTGTTCGGGTTACGAATTGCAGACATACTACACCGATTATCCCGACTGGATGCCCGAAGGCGTCACGCGCCAGGGCAAGCCTTCGTACAACCAGAAGGACAAGCTCCTGGGTGGTTCGCCCCATGAACAGATCTTCCAGCGGGACGATGCGCTGGTTTCGCTGACCTGTGTGCCTCCGGCGGAGCGCTTTGGCCATGTGAACGGGTTTTTCTCCAAGGATCTCGCCCGGCTGGAGGAGGATGCCTCCGGCTGGATCTTTGCCCAGGGTGGCAACGCCTACATCGCCTACCGGCCGCTCGCCGCCTACGAATGGCGGCCGTATGCGAGATACCAATCCGTGTGGTCAAAGGATCGTGTGAACGTGGGCGACCGGCGTCTGCTCAGTCCCGCGCGCAAGAACGGCACTCTCCTGCAGGTTGCGGGAGCGGACGAGTTTGCGAGCTTCGATAACTTCAAAGCCGCCGTCCGTGCGCTGCCCTTGGAGTACAAACTTGAGCCGGTGCCCGTGGTGAAGTTCACGACCTTGCGCGGCCGGCGCCTGGTTTGCGCCTATGGCGAAACGCCATTGGTTGATGGCGTGGCGGTTGATTATGCCACGTGGAAACTTTTCGACGGACCGTATCTGCACGCCGAACGCGGCTCGCGAATGCTGACGCTGACCCACGGACGGCTGGAGCGCGTCCTCGATTTCAGGACGCTGACCATCACTGACCGGGTAAAGCCCTGAAGCCGCCGCCGCCGGCGCCACCCCGGAGTGCCATGGAAGTCCGCTTTGTCCCATAGCGTCCGTCCTGCCACTCGTCTATTATGGACGCACCGAGCGCGCCTTGTGCCGTACGGCCTGCAACCCCCAAAAAACTACACCATGAAAGTTCCCCTGCCATGCTTTGCTTCAGCGAGACTGCGCCGTATCCTCGGCGTGGTGATCGCTTGCCTGGGTTTGAATGTGCAAGCGCAGACCCCCGTATCCAAAAACGACGCGAAGGAAGTCGCGAAGGAGGAGGAGATCACCAAGCTGAACGTGTTCACCGTCGAAGCGACGAAGGGCCAGGGCTACGGCGCGTCCAACCTCGCCTCGGCCACCCGCCTGAACACCCCGGCGGAAAATGTCCCGCAGTCCATCAGCGTGATCAATTCGAACCTGATGAAGGACATCGGGGCCTACCAGTTCGACCAGGTCATGCGCTACACCCCCGGCGTCACGCCGCGGCAGAATGCGCCCAACGCCACCATCGTGCGCGGCTTCATCGTCGGCAACCGCTACCGCAACGGCTTCTTCATGCCGCGCATCGAGACTGACATCGCCAATCTTGACCGTATCGAGATCATCAAGGGCCCGTCCGCTTCCATTGCGGGTTCCTCCGAGTCCGGCGGTCTGGTCAACTTCATCACGAAGCGCCCGCAGTTCAAGGCGGCCACCTCGGTCACCGCCAGTCTCGGCTCCTACGGCTTCATGCGCGGGATGGTGGATACCACGGGCTCCATCCCCGGTCATGACAACATGGCGTTCCGCCTCATCGCCGCCGCGACGAAATCCGACACCTACCGGGACAACGATCACCTGAGCAAGACCGTGGTCTATCCCTCCTTCCAGTGGAACATCACCGGCAAGACCGAGCTGCTGGTGGAACTGGAGCTATTGAATGCGAATTTCCCGACGGGATTCGGCGCGGTTTACCTCGCCCCGGTCGAGGTGGGCGCGCCGTTTTCCACCGTGCTGCCCGTCGGCGTCACCCCGCGGGTGCAGGTTAACCGCTGGGCGCCGCTCACCCTGAACACCAGCGGCGAGCCGGGCATGCATTGGAAGCACGACGTGAACGCGCTGTTTGTCACCCTCAGCCATCAGTTCAACGAGGTTTTCTCGGTGCGCCAGGCGCTGGCGTGGTATCAGTTCGTGGACGACCACTATTTTGCCTCGGCGAACAACACGCTGTTCTTCGACACCGCCGGCAACATCTTCACGAATCGCACTTCGACCAACCGCTGGCAGGATGATACCGGCTTCCGGCTGCAGGGCGATCTCGCGGTGAAGAAGCAGTTCGACGACAATAAGTTCGGACTGGTCTTCCTCGCGGGCTACGACGTCGGCGACGTCGAATACGACCTGAGACAGGCGAATGGCGTGCTGCCGGCCATCAACCTGATTGATCCGGTGTACGGCCTGCCGGCGACCACGCCGCTTTCCGCCATCAACGACTCCCGCGGCGAGAGCGGCTCAGTCGGCATTTTTGCCAACACCCAGATCTCCGCGTTCAAGGACCGCGTCATTCTCACCGGCGGCCTTCGCCGGGATTACAACAAGGCGGGCAAGACGGTGAACAACTTCAACAACACCACGACCTCCACGGCCAAGACCCCGACAATCCAGAGTCCGCTGTACGGGCTCACGATCAAGCCGCTGCCGTGGTTGTCGGTCTACGCTGTGGACAGCGAGGCCGGCGCCGCCCAGACCACGATCTCGATCTATCCCGGCATCCCGGCGACCGACCCGCTGCAGAAGCTGGTCACGATCGAGCCGGTCACCACGAACAAGGAATTCGGCGTCAAGATGAACTTCCTCGACGGAAATTTCACGCTGAACTTCGCCAAGTTCAAAATCGTGCAGAGCGACTTCGTCCGCCCGCAGACGGACTTCAGCGCCCCGGGCGGGTCCTACCGCATCATTGACCAGGGTGTCACGATGGACGGCTATGAAATCGAATGGGCGGGGGATGTGACCAAGCAATTGCTCCTGTACGGCGGCTACGCCCACATGAAAACCAAGGTGCCGGCGGTCCGCCCCGGCGGCCTCGACGGCGAGCAGCGCGGCGTGCCCCGGCACAAGTTCCAGCTGTTTGCGCGCTACAACCTGACGGACTACCGCGACCGCGGCTTCAGTGTACGGGGCGGGGTGGTCTATCAGAACTCCCACTACGGCATCGCGCAGAACACCTACAAGGTGCCCGGCGCCACCCGCTATGACGCCGGCCTGGATTACCGGATCGGGGCCTGGACCCTCAGCTTCACGGCGGAGAATCTGACGGATGTGATATTCTCGCAGGCCGCCATCGCCGCGGCCAGCAACACGGTGGACGAGCCCCGGTCGTATTACGTCTCCGGATCGC
>JBIJDP010000010.1:0-12401 GCA_044344065.1 Opitutaceae bacterium | reverse complement strand
CCTTCACCACTTCCACGCGCTCGACGTTGTCGAGATTGTGCGAGATGTAGCGGAAGACGCCGTTACGCATCAGCGTGTTCACCTGGAAACCGCGCATCGTGAAGCTGCCCTGGGGGGTGGCTTCGTTGGCGGGCACGCGCATCTTGAACCGGGTGTCACCGGACGCGGCGGCCGAGTAACGGAACAGATCCGTCAGCGACTTGGCGTTGGTGTCATCGAGGAACTCGCGCGAGATAACCGAGATGTTCATCGGCACCTTCTGAATTTCCATGCCGATACGGGTGGCCGTGGCGGCGTTGGTCTTGAGGTAGCCGTAGTCCTTGTCCGACGAAACTTCGAAGGGCGTGAGCTTGGTCACGTCTTCGTCGTCGTCAGTCGTGATCGGCACCTGCTGCGCCCAGATGGGAGCGGCAGAAGCGCAAATCAAGGCGGCCAAACAGGCGACCAAGCTTCGCTTGGCCACCGATGCTGGGTAGCTGATTTCTGATTTCATTATGTTTATGTTGGGGGGTGGTTTGTAGTTTCCGGTTCCCGGTCAGACCTGAGTCCAACCAAGAGCGAAAAAGGGTAAAGTGAATGTTACAGATGAAAGCAAGCCCGGCGGTTCTGTATATTCAGCTGTTAAAAGGGGTTCGGTCGGCTCCACCGGTTTTCAGGGTGGGTGACACCGTGATGCCCACCCGCCCGCTGGCTTGGGGGTTATCACAGCGCCAAATGAGGTGATCCACTACTTTGCGCACCAGCGTCGACAGGTTGATGTCGAGCACGGCCGGGAGGTGGTCGAGATTATGGTAAATGACCGGGTTGTAGTTGCCCAGAATGACCTCGAAATCCCGCTCCGACTTCAGTTCAGCCTGCCGGAGCGCCCGGAAAAATGACCCGCAAAAATGATCCACCGGCAGGTACAGCCCGGTCGGCCTTGGTACGGTCTGCGCGAGGCGCTTGGCCAGCTGTTCGCACTCCTCATGCGCTGAGGTCTCCACCAGGTAACTGACCCCCGGCTTCGGCTTGCCCAGGATGTTGACCACGTTCATCCCCAGCTCCCTGGCCCGGTTGCCAAAGGCTTCCGCCCGCCAGGCCACCGCCGTGTACGCCGAATCCGTTGAGACCACGCCGACCACCTTGTGTCCGCGACGATGCAAGTACTCCGCCGCCATCCGGCCGTTCGTCAGATTGTCCGGCTCAACATAGTCACCCGGGTAGGTGTGGGTGCGCCGCGTCATGAACCAGACATGCGGCAGGCCGGCCAGCTTCTGCAGGTTGGCCAAACTGGGCTCCATCCCCTGAATGATGACGCCATCCACCTGATTCTCCGCCAGCGGCCGGGGAAGTTCATCCGCCGACTCGGAATATATCACCGAAAGATCGATGCGCTGCTTCTCGTTGGCGGCTTGAATCTGCAACAACTGGTCCTGGAACCAATTGAAGTTTGGGCTCTTACGCGCGCCGACAAACCATACGGCAAATTTCTTGGGCGCCGCCAGACGCGACTTGGGGCCACGCCGGCGATTCAGGGGAGTGGGCGTGTAATTGACCGCCGTCATCACCGCCTGCACCCGGGCGAGCCGGTCGGGGGCGACAAGGTGCGGTTGGTTGATGACCCGCGATACCGTCGCGGGCGATACTTTGGCCTTACGGGCAATGTCGGCAATGAGCATGGGGGTTATGCCGTGATTATTTCAGAAATGAAAAAATGAAACGGACTGAATACAGTCAAGATATTTTCAGTGAATACCTAAGCCCGGCGTCAGGGTCACCGGACATGTCCCGGTCGGTTTGACTTCCAAACCACCCGGTCAAACCGCGAACCGCCCATCCGGCCCGGGCTTCGGTTCCTTGGCACCGCCAGCAGCTATATTCGCCTCCGGCGCGGTTCGAAAACTCTGCAGAAACGGTGGTGCGGCACCCTGATTACTTACTGAAGAATATCAGTCATAGTCATAATGAAATTTCAGAAAAAATGCAGGTTGATATGCAGAAAGAACCCAGTGCATGCTGACCATCCACGTCAAAACCCGCCCGTGATGATGTTTTCCCGGCTGCCCATGACCCCTTTCCGCATTCCTGCCCTTCTTATCATGGCGGCGGCCACCTTGGTTGGGGCACCAGCCGATCCCGCCCCCCTGTCCCTGTCCAACGCTGAAATCAGCCGCCGGTTTCAACAGCGCCGCGAGGACCTGATCCGGTCGGCCATCGCCAACCTGAATCCGGCCGACCTGTCCAAGGGTTCCTATCTCGAGGTGACGGCCGCCCTCCAACGTGGAGAACGCCAGGCCGATGCCCTGGCCCGGCTGGCCAGACTCAACGAACCCCTGCCCACCACCAACATGTTCTGGGTGTATCCCATGGCCGCATTGATGGCCGCCGCTGGCGATCAACTAGACGCGGCCAACCAGGCGCGCATCGCGGAACTGTGGCGGACCTACTGGCCCAGCCGCGGCGACACCGAGAACCACTGGATGCTTTATTACAGCGGACTCTATATTGCGGCGCAGTCCCGCCCCGGCACCGGTCCGGAGCAATGGTTCAACGGCCGTTCGGCCGAGGAAAACATGGCCGAGGCCCGGGGCTACATTGAGCACTGGATGCAGGTAACCACCGCTCACGGGCAGGGTGAATACGATTCGCCCAACTACATCGGCGAGTATGTGGCGCCCCTCAGCCTGCTCGCCGGCTGGGCCGCTGATCCGGCCTTCCGGCTGAAGGCCCGCATGATGCTGGATTACATCCTGTACGATTACGCCATCGAGCAATTGAACGGCCAGTATGCCGGGGCGCACAGCCGGGTCTACCCGCGCCAGGTGCTCCAACCCGGGCGCGTCACATCCTCCTCCATCGGCTGGCTGGCCTTCGGGCTGGGTGATCGCCAACCCGGCGCCCAGGCGCTGCTGCTCGCGTTGAGCGGCTACACGCCCCCGCCCATCATCGAACGCATCGCCCGCGTCGCCGACCGTCCCTACGTGAACCGGGAACTCAAGCGCACCCGCTGGCGCATGCGCCACGCCGGGCCGGATGCCATCACCGTCGGCGACCGCCAAACCGTCCCGGTTTACAAATACAGCTACGTGGACCGTGACTTCGTCCTCGGTTCCTCCCAAGGCGGCCTGCTCCAGCCGATCCAGCAGCAGACCTGGAACCTGCGCTGGCACGTCGACCATCCCCTGGACGCCTCCAACACCTTCTTCGCCGTGCAGCCCTATTCGTCCCCGCATGAGGGCACGATGTTCTTTGGCGAAGCCTGGGACACGGTCACGGACCTCATCGCCCGCTCCAAGGCCGACTACGATTCGCCGGACAAACTCGCCAGCGGTTCGCCGCATGAGCAGGTCTTCCAGCATGGCGCCGCCCTGATCGGCTTGTACGACCTTCCGCCCGGCACGCGCTTCCCGCACATCATCACGCTCTTTTCCCGCGACCTGCGCCAGGTCGTGGAGGACGCCTCCGGCTGGATCTTCGCCCAGGGCGGACCGGTTTACATCGCCTACCGGCCGCTCGCTCCCGGCGAATGGAAACCCAACGACTGGACCGGCCACCTCGCCGGCGGTGCCGGCGGCTTCATCAGCGCCGGCTTCAAGGAATGGGGCACCGGCCACCGCTGCTACGTGAGCGGCGCTCCGCGCAACGGCTACGTCGTGCAGGTCGCCCCGGCCCGTGATTTCGCGACCTACGCCGCCTTCCAGGAGGCCATTCGCGCCCTGCCCCTGCGCACCTCCGTGGCACCGGTGGCCGAGGCCGTGTTCACTTCCCTCGATGGCAGCGTCCTGCATGCGAAGTATGGCGCCACACCGGCCATCAACGGCCTGCCCGTGGACTACGGTTCATGGCCTTTGTTCGAGAGTCCGTCCGGCTCGTCCGCCCGCGGCAGCCGGAAACTGGATCTGCGCCACGGTTCTGAGCGCTACCAACTCGATTTCGAGACCGGCACCATCACGCAGACCGTCGCCACGCCATGAAATCCACCGCCTGCATCCTGGTGACTTTCCTGGCCGCCGCCCTGACCGCCGCCGCCGGCTCCCCGCCGGTGGAGTTCTACGCCGCGGTGGCGATGACCAAGGCGCAAAAAAATTCCTCCACGCCCACTGATTCCGGCCTCTACCGCCGCGAGGCCGGCGGGCGCTGGGTGCACTTTGGCCCTCGCATCCTCGGCATCGGCAGCGTCGCCGCCCAGCCGGGCAATCCCGCGATCCTGCTCATCGCCAGTGCCGACGGCGTGGTGCGCAGCACCGATGCCGGCCGCACCTGGCGCAAGACCACGGGCTGGGAAGTCCTCGACGTCCGCAGCATCGCCTTCGACCCGCTCAACCCGTTGCAGGTTTATGCCGCCACCCAGTGGGGACCCATCCGCTCCGATGACGCCGGCGCCCATTGGACGCCGGCCCATGCCGGCCTGGCCAAGCTCTACAGCCAATCCGTGATCGCCGACCGCACGCGGTCCGGCCGGGTTCTGGTCGGCACCGAGGACGGCATCTATGCTTCCACCGATGCCGCCCGCACGTGGACGCGTGTGACGTCCACTCCCGCCACCACTGTGCTCCGGCTCGCCCAAAGCGCGGCGGATGGCAGGCTCTTCCTCGCCGGCACCCAGCACCACGGCGCGTGGTTGTCCCGCGACGGCGGTGTCACGTGGCAACAAACCGATCCCGGCTCCGCCACGGCCAACCTCTACGCCGCCACGCTCAACCCTCACGATGTCGCCATCATGGCCGTCGGCGGCTGGAATACCGGGGTCCGCGTCTCAACCGACGGCGGCGCCACGTGGAGCGACCGCACCGCCGGCCTGCCAGTGAAGCACATCTTCGTCCTCGCCTTCGATCCCGTCACCCCGGGCCGCCTCTGGGCGTCCACGTTCGAGGAGGGCACGTTCTATTCCGACGACCTGGGCCGGACCTGGCTCGAGGGTGGACTCTACGGCGCCTACGGCTTCGATTACGTGTTCATCGCCGCCACCAATTGAAGATAACCCAAAACAGTGACCCCAGACACGGCATATTGCCTCCGGGGCAGGGCCCGCCCTCCGGACGGGCCGTGAATGGCGGTCGCACGCGAAACCGCCCGTCCGGAGGCCGGGCGCTGCCCATGGCTGCAACCCGACTTTAGGTGATTCTCCATAATCTGTCGCCGCATTTTCCAATCTGCGATCTCCCATCTCCGAACTGCGATCCTCCCCGTGTCTTCCTCCCCCTTTGTTAACTCCGCCTCGTGGATCTGGTCCGCCGAGGGTTCCCACAGCGCGCCCGCACCCAAGGACGCGACGCCATCGCACTATCAGGTGCGCTATTTCCGCCGCACGTTCAGTGTGGCCGATCCGGCCAAGGCGAAACTCGCCGTCGATCTGTCCGCGGACAGCCGATATCTCTTCTGGTGCAATGGCACCTTCATCGGCCGCGGCCCGGCCAAGGGTGACATCAACCATCACTTCTACGATTCGTTCGACCTGACACCGCACCTGCGCCGCGGCCGCAATGTCCTCGCCGCCCTCGTGCTCGACATGTCGCGCGTCGCACACCGCCCGGCCCTCCTCGGCCCGCCGTGTTCGGTGATGACCTACACCGGCGGCTTCGTGCTCGAGGGCGCGCTGACCACCCACACCGGCAAGGTCGTCGAGGACCTGCGCACCGACGCTCGGTGGCGCGTCGCGGTGGACAAGGCCCACCGCTTCCAGAACGAGAACACCACGTTCGAGGGCTATCTCGGCTATTTCGAACACCGGGTCTCGGCCCTCATTCCCGCCGCTTGGACCTCGGTGAAGTTCGATGACGCCAAATGGGCGACTGCCCACGTGCTCTTCAAGGCCGAGCTCCTCGAGAACCGCCGCGATCCCGCCAGCCCCTACGGCCTCATCCCGCGCATGATCCCCATGCTGGAGGAAGGCACGCCTGCCCCATTTCCCGATGCCTACGTCAGCGGCGGCGGCGAAGTGCCGGTGACCTGGAGAAATCTCCTCGCGAAGAATCGCGCCCTCACCCTCCCCGCCGGCGCCAAGGTCGACCTGGTCCTCGACATTGGTCTGCTCACCACGGCGTTTCCGCACCTGGTCGTCTCCGGCGGCGCCGGCAGCACGATCCGACTCACCTACGCCGAGGCCCTGCGCCTGCCGTGGGAAACCCCCGGCGCCCAGTTGCTCGGCAAACGCCAGTCGCTCGCCAACCTTGCCTCGCACTTCGCGGACGAAAGCCGCGGGTGGACCTTTGACCGCCGCGGCCAGGTCACCGGCTGGTGCGACATCTGGGAGCCTTCCGGTCGCGACGAAACCTTCGAGCCGCTCCATTGGCGCGCGTTCCGCTACATCGGCCTCCAGATCAAGGTCGGCAAAAAGCCGCTCAAGCTCCGTGCCGTACAGCAGCGCTTCACCGCCTACCCGTACCGCGTGAAGGCGCAGTTCAAGTCGTCCGATCCCGCGTTGAACAAAATCTGGACCGTCGGCCTGCACACGATGCGCATGTGCTCGCACGAGACCTTCGAGGACTGTCCGCACTACGAGCAGATGCAGTACGCCGGCGACACGATGATCACGTCCAAGCTGGCGATGTACACCACCGGCGACTACCGCCTCAGCCGGCAGGCCCTCTATCACTTTGACTGGTCGCGCCTCTCTGACGGACTCACGCAGGCCCGCTTCCCCTCGCGCCTCGTGCAGATCATCCCGGCGTGGAGCATCCATTGGATTACCAACATCAAGGACTACCTCGCCTGCACCGGCGACCGCGCCACCGTCGCCGACCTGCTGCCCGGCGTGCGCAACGTCCTCGACTGGTACTGCCGCCACACCGACGCGGACGGCCTGCCGGCCAAAATGCCGTTCTGGAACATCACCGACTGGTGTCCGTGGTGGCCGCGCGGCGTCGTACCCGGCGCCGACAACGGCCCGACCTGCATTCACGCCGCGCAATACATCAACGCCCTCGACGAGGCCGCCTGGCTCAGCCGCCAGCTCGGCCGCACCGCCGAGGCCGAAGTCCTGGCCGCGGAGGCCGCGGCGTTGCGGCCCAAGGCCCACGTGCGCTTCTGGTCCGAAAGCGAAGGCCTCTATTTCGACCGCCCCGGCGGTCCCGAGGTCAGCCAGTACGGCAACGCCTGGGCCATCGTCGCCGGCCTCGCCGGCGAGCGGGAGCGCGCGATCATCATGCGCCGCTTCCCGACCGACGCGAAGCTCGCCCCCGGCTCCTTCTTCTGGATGCACACCGGTTTCACCGCGCTGCACAAGTCCGGCCGCTATGACGACATGCCGAAGCATCTCGGCCCGTGGCACGAGTCCGTCGGCTACGGCCTCTCCACCTTCGTCGAGGAAAACAGCTACTGGCGCTCGCTGTGCCACGCCTGGTCCGCGCATCCCGTGCTCGAGTTCCAGCAGCGCATCCTCGGTGTCACCCCGGCCGAGCCCGGCTTCGCCCGGGTGCACGTGCAGCCTAATCGCTGCGGCCTGACCCGCGCCGCGGGCAGCGTCTGCACGCCGCACGGCCTCATCCGTGTCGCCTGGCACATCGCCGGCGGCAAATTTCATCTCGCCATCAACCTGCCTGCTGACCTTCCGACCACCGTTGTCGCCCCCGACGGCCGCACCCGCGAGTTCACCGGCCGTGCCTACACCGAAAGCTACGACCTGCCATGAAAAAATCCCTCCGCCTTCACCACGAGAACGGCCGCGCCGTCTCCCTCTTTGCCGGCAAAAGCCTGCTCTGCCGCTACGTCTATGCCCCGGCGATCGACCTCAAGGAATCACCGAAGCCCTATTTTCACCCGGTGAATTCCCTCGCCGGCGACACGCTCACCAACTTCCGCCCGAACGACCACCCGTGGCACCACGGCCTGTGCTTCACGCTGAACAACGTGTCCGGCGCCAACTTCTGGGGCGGCCCGACCTGCCAGCAGCCCGACGGTTACAAGTGGCGTGATGACCACGGTGTGCAGCTGCATACGGCGTGGTCCAAGCTCAAGACCGTGGGCAACATCGCGACGCTCGAGCACACCCTGGAATGGCGCCGCCTCGCTGAGTTGCTGTTTCGCGAGACCCGCACCCTGACCATCACCGTCAACGCCGCCGCTAACTCCTGGTCGCTGCACTGGCGCGCCAAGCTCACGAACACCAGCGGCCGCGCGCTCTCGCTCGGCAACCCGCACTCGCACGGCGGCCTCGCCGGCTCGCATTACACCGGCCTGGAGTTCCGCGGCGCCCGCGAACTGCTCGACGATCACCTCGACCCGACGATCAAAATCACCGCCGAGGGCGGACTCGAAGGCGTCACCGCCGTGCACGGCGCCGCCGCGCGCTGGATGGAATGGCACGGGCAGCTTGATGAATCGCTGCACCGCGTTATCATTCGTTTCGAAAACAACCCCGGCCCGCTCCATTGGTTCGTGCGACGCAACTATCCCCTCGCCGCCCTGCCCGTGCAGTTTGACCGCAACCTCGAGATCGCACCCGGCGCCGATCTCAACATCGACCACACCCTCACCTTCACCTCATTGACATGACTTTTGACCGCCGGACCTTTCTGCAGGGCCTCGGTGTCGGCGCCCTCGGCGCCTTCGCCGGCTGCAACACCACCTCGGCTGCCCCTCGCCCGGGCACGCCTTTGCCCGAGTTCGGCCGCGTCTCCGACGAGGCCTTTTGGCGCGCCGTCCGAGCCCAGTATCCCCTCCTCGAAGATCCGGCCTATCTCAACACCGGCGGCCTCGGACCGGCGGCGCAGTCCGTGCTCGATACGGTCTACTCGACCATGTCGAGGATGCAGGAGCACTCCGAGACGGGCTATGAACTTTTCCATCCGGCCCGCGAGGCGATGGCCCGCTACCTGGGCGTGACGCCCTCCGAGGTGTGCTTCACGCGCAATGCCACCGAGGGCAACTCCGTCATCGCCGCCGGGCTTGCCCTGCAACCGGGTGACGAGGTGATTTTCGAGTCGCACGCCCACCCGGGCGGATCCTTCCCGTGGGCCAATCAGGCCACCCTCCGCGGCGTAAAGGTGAAGCTCTTCGACCCCGATGCGGCCAGCCCCGAGGCCAATCTCGCCCGGATCCGCGCGTTGATCACGCCCCGCACCCGGGTGATTCAGGTGAGCCACATCACCTGCACCACCGGCCTCGTGTTCCCGGTCCGCGCCATCGCGGATCTGGCGCAGACGCACGGCATCTGGTTCCACATCGACGGCGCCCAGTCGGTCGGGATGATCACGGTCAACCTCGACGCCATCGGCTGTGATTCCTACGCGTTCAGCGGCCACAAGTGGATCGGCGGCCCGCATGAGACCGGCGTGCTCTACATCCGCCAGTCGAAACTCGAGTCGGTCGCCGTCACCGGCATCGGCGCGCACGCGGGCGAGCTCACCCACCTGCCCGGCGAGATCAAGCTCGACCTGGCCGCCTCACGGCACGAATACGGCACCCGCAACGCAGGCCTTGTCGCCGGACTTGCCGAGGCCATCCGCCTACAGGAGGCCATCGGCCGCGAACGCATCGCCGCCTACGGCAAGGGCCTGGCCACGCACCTGCTGGAGGAACTGGCGAAGATCCCCGGCATCACGGTGCTCACCCCACGGCCCGCGGAAATGCGCGGGTCCATGACCACCATCACCCACGTGCGGGCCGGGGCCGGCAAACTCTTCAACTACCTGGCGAAGCAGCACCGCCTGCGCTGCCGGCCGGTCACCGAGCAGGGACTGCAGGCCGTGCGCATCTCGACCCACGTCTTCAATTCGCCCGCCGAGTGCGAACGCGTCATCGCCGGCGTCCGCGCCGCCGCCCGTGCCCTCTGAATCATGCCGGCCAGTTCACTCCGTCACCTCGGCCACCAACTCGACCTCAACCGGCGCCCCGGCCGGCAGCGAGTTGACGCCGACGGCGGCGCGCGCGTGACGGCCCGCATCGCCGAAGACTTCCACCAGCAGATCGGAGGCGCCGTTGACCACCTTCGGCTGCGCCGTGAATTCATCGGTGCAGTTGACGAAGCCGCCGACGCGCACGATGCGCTTGATCTTCGACAGGTCGCCGACCTCGGCCTTCAGCACGGCGATGAGTTGGATCGCACAGGTGCGCGCCACCTCCGCGGCCTGCTCGACCGTGAGTTCGCGGCCGACCTTGCCCGTGACGAACTTCCCGTCGGGACCCTTCGCAATTTGCCCGGCGAGGAACACCAGGCTTCCGCTGCGCACCGCCGGCACATAGTTGGCAATCGCCGCCGGCACCGCCGGGAGCTGGATCCCCAGCTCGGCCAGCTTTTCCTCCGGCGTCGCCGCCGTCAGGGCGCCGGCCGCACCCGCAGCCAGCAGCACCACCAGAATACGACGCAGGACGGGAATAAAGTTCAGGCTCATGCCTGCTCTGATAGCGAAACCTGGCATTTTGTGAATCTGGAACTCAGGAATCCTGGAATCACTGCGTTTCCCTGAGTTCCAGATTACTCCCTGTCCCCCTTTTCCCATGAACCCGTCCCCACGTTTCCTTGGCCTGCTGGCGTTGCTTGCGCTGCCGACCCTTTCCGCCTGTGCCGCGACCCCGGCGCATGACCTTTACCTTTTCGGTTCGCTCAATCCCAAGGGCCGCGTCGCTGGCGCCCGCGACACGGCGCTGAATGGCGTGTACCGCCGCGCCGACGATGGCTCCTTCCAGCACATCGGCATCAATTATCCGGCGATGCTCGCCGGCTCGTTCGATCCGCGGGATCCCCGCGTGTTCTACGTCGCCTCGATCAGCGGCATCCTCTGCACCAGGGATGGCGGCCTCACCTGGCGGATCGGCACCAGCTGGGACATGACCGAGCCGAAAGGCGTCATGGTTGATCCCAATGCCCCCGACACCATTTACGCCGCCCTGCCCGACGGCCTCGGCATCTCGACCGACCGCGGACAGACTTGGGCCCGCCGCGAAAACGGCCTGCCCGCCCGCGGCAAATACACTCAGGTCGTCACGGTGGACCGCACCAAGGCCGGTCGCGTGCTGGCCGGCTGCGAAACCGGCATCTATCTCACCGAGAACGCCGCCCAATCCTGGCGTGCGGTTTATCCGACCAAGGAGACCGTGAACGACGTGCAGCAATCACCGCACGATCCGAAATTCTGGCTCGCCGCGACCCAGAGCGCCGGCGTGCTGGCCTCACATGACGGCGGACTCACCTGGCAATCGATTCCCGGTCTGTCCTCCGAACACGCACATTACAATATCGCCTTCGACCCCAGGCACCCGCAGCGGATCGCCCTCGGCGGCTGGACCTACGGACTGCTAACCAGCGAAGACGGCGGCGCCACCTGGACCGACCGCAACGCCGGCCTGCCCGCGAAGCACCGCGTCTGGCGCACCGCCATTAATCCCGACACCGGCCGGCTCTACGCCGCGGTCGAGAGCGAGGCACTCTATGTCTCCAATGATTTCGGCCGCACCTGGCAGCACGGCGGCATGGCCGGGGCCCGCATCCAAAGCTTCGCTTTCGTGCCCAAGGCCGTGAAGTAAACCGCCAACCCTTCTCCGCCATGTCCAAATTTCCCGCCCTGTTCACTCTCGCCGCCCTGCTCGTCGCCACGGCGGTCGCGCAACCCTCTTTCAGCGGTCCGGTGCCGGTGCCGCCCGCCGACACCCGGCCGGATGTCCTGCGCCGCGATTATCTCACCCGGGTGAACGAAACCCTCGACTGGTATCAGAACGCCATCACCCCGGAGAAGCCCCTCACCCGCGAACAGATCCTCGTGAAGCTCGTGCGCAAGCAGGGCGACGCCCAGGTCTCGCAACGGGTGCTCGAACTCATGGCCGAGCCGCAGTCGGGCGACATGTTCTGGATGTTTCCCTGGACCGCCGTCTCCTTCGCCGGGCGCGATCAGCTCAGCCCCGCGGCCCGCGCCGCGATCCGCGACGCCTGGCGCACGTATTTCCCGATGCGTGGCGACACGGAGAATCATTGGACCATGTATTACGCCTCGCTCTTTCTCATGTCGGAAATGTATCCCGACGAACCGGGCGACACCTGGTTCACCGGCAAGAGCTCCGCGGAAAATCTCGCCGAGGCCCGCGACTACCTCATCCACTGGCTGGACCTCTCGACGACCATCGGCCAGGGAGAATTCAACCCGACCCACTACATCGGCGAGTACGCCATCCCCATGCTTTACCTCGCCACGTGGGCCAAGGATCCCGCCATGCGCCAGCGCGGACGCATGAAGCTCGACTGGCTCATGGCCGACCTCGCCACCAATACGCTCAACGGCGTGCTCCGCGGACCCAACGCCCGCACCGACGACACCTCGGTCATCGAGCGCTGGAACGCCCTCGCCTCGTATTTCAGCTGGACGATGTTCGGCAACACGCCCCCGCCCTCCGGCTACGGCGGCTGGGGCATCTATTTCGCCATCGCCGCGGAAAATTACGAGCTGCCCGAGGTGATCCGCCGCATCGCCGTGGACCGCGGCAGCGACTAC